>JBFGHG010000584.1:0-3374 GCA_041578395.1 Acidobacteriota bacterium | reverse complement strand
GTCTGGTAGTTGACCCGCCGGCCCTGCTGGTCGACCGACTTGCCGTTGGACTCCATGTCTCCCTGCTGGAAGTAGGCCGAAAAACGGCTCAGGTACTGGTCGTAGGGCAGGATGGCCTGGGTCTGGGCGCCGAAGAAGTTGTTGTACCAGATGCCCAGCAACGCCAGCAGGACCGGCGCGTTCCTCTCGAAGGGGGTGTCGCGGAAGTGCCGGTCCATGGCGTGGAAGCCGGCCAGCATGTCGCGGTAGTGCTCGGGACCGATGGCCAGCATCAGCGAGAGGCCGACCGCCGAGGTGTAGGAGTAGCGTCCTCCCACCCAGTCCCAGAAGCCGAACATGTTGGCGGTGTCGATCCCGAACTTCGACACCTCGTCGGCGTTGGTGGAGACGGCCACGAAGTGCTTGGCGACGGCGGACTTGTCCCCCAGCGCGTCCAGCAGCCAGACGCGGGCGTTTTCGGCGTTGGTGATGGTCTCCCGGGTGGTAAAGGTCTTGGAGCAGACGATGAAGAGCGTCTCGGCCGGGTCCAGGTCGCGGGTGTGCTCGGCCAGGTGGGTGCCGTCGACGTTGGAGACGAAGCGCACGGTCAGGTCGCGCTGCGTGAAGGGCTTGAGCGCTTCGTAGGCCATCACGGGACCCAGGTCCGACCCGCCGATGCCGATGTTGACGATGTTGCGGATGCGCTTGCCGGTGTGGCCCTTCCACTGCCCCGAGCGGACCCTGTTGGAGAACTCCGACATGCGGTCCAGCACCTCGTGCACCTCGGGCATTACGTCTTGGCCGTCCACCAGGATCTGCTGATCGCGGGGCGCGCGCAGGGCCACGTGCAGGACGGCGCGGTCCTCCGTCCGGTTGATCTTGACCCCGCTGAACATGTCGTCGATCGCCTTGCGCAGGTTGGCCATCCGGGTCAGGTCCAGCAGCAGCCTCAAGGTCTCGTCGTTGACGCGGTTCTTGGAGTAGTCGAGGAACAGGTCCACGGCCTCCAGCGAGTACTTGCCGGCGCGCTCCGGGTCCTGGGCGAAGAGCTCCCGCATGTGCACGTCCTTCATCTTCTGGTGATGGGCCTGAACCGCCTGCCATTCCGGTTTTTGCGTCAACATGATCCCTCTTCTCCTTTCGAGGCTCGTTACTGGGACGAGAAGCCGCCCGGGCGGCCCCGTACTCGCCAGACTCTTGCGATGGACCGATTGTAATCGAGCCCGAGGTGGCCCTCCAGACCTTTTTTTGCCGGATCAGCGGTAGGCGCGGCGGGGGTCGGCCTCGAGGTACTTCGAGAGGTAGCCGACGGCCAGGTAGCAGGGGACGGTGTCCAGCAGAGCGGCGGTCATCTTGAAGAGGTAGCCGGACACGATGAAGATGGCCAGCTGGCCCCACAGGCCCCGGTCGGGGTCGACCGGCAGGGCCCGGGCGTAGAAGTGGGTGATCAGGATGACGGCCACGCTGTCCACCATCTGGCTGGTGAGGGTCGAGCCGTTGTTGCGCAGCCACAGGTACTTACCGCGGGTCCGGTCCTTGATGAAGTGAAAGACCGCCACGTCGCAGAACTGGGCCGTCAGGTAGGCGATCATCGAAGCCGCCACCGCCCCGAAGGTCAGCGCCTGCACTTCGAAGAACACCGGCAGCCTCCCGGCCGCGTCGCGCGCCACCTCGCCGGCGCCGTCCAACGTCTCGAACCCGGGCAGCTGCCCGCCCACCCACAGGATGACGACCACCCAGACGTTGAGCAGCAGCCCCACCCAGACCAGGAAGGCGGCCCGCCTCCGCCCGTAGACCTCGCTGATCAGGTCGGTGCACAGAAAGGTGACCGGATAGGGCAGCACCCCCACCGCCACCGCGAACGGAATCGTGACCCCGAAGACCTCGACGCTCAGGTCCAGGAATCGCGTGATCCCCAGAATGTTGAGCATCGCCAGCGTGCCCAGGAACACGCCGCACAACACCAGATACACGCGCTCCCGCCGCCGGCAGATCTCGTCGGACGGAAAGGCCGTCTCACCCTCGAGCTTCATTCCGGGGTCAACGCTACAAAATCCAGTTTTCGCAGGCAAGAATTGGATTCTGTGGCTGTGACCCCGTTACAGCTCTCTCTTCAGGATCTTGCCGATCGCGCTCTTCGGAAGTTCGTCGCGGAACTCGACTTCTTTCGGGATCTTGTACTTGGCCAGTTTCTCGCGGCAGTACTGCACCACCTCGGCCTTGCTCAGCTCGGCGCCCGGTTCCAGGACCAGGTAGGCCTTGACGACCTCCTCACGGACCTTGCTGGCCACTCCCACCACGGCCGCCTCGACGATCTTGGGGTGGGCCGTGAGGACTTCTTCGATCTCGCGCGGGTAGACGTTGAAGCCGGCGCTGACGATGAGGTCCTTCTTGCGGTCCACGATCGCGAAGAACCCGTCCTCGTCCTGCACGGCCATGTCCCCGGTGTAGAGCCACCCCTCCCCGTCCAGCACCTGGCGCGTCTCCTCGGGCATGTTCCAGTACTCCTTCATCACCTGGGGTCCGCGCAGCGCCAGCTCTCCCACCTCGCCCACCGGCAGCGATTTGCGCGTCTCCGGATGGGCGACGCGGGCGTCGGTATCCGGAAGCGGGATGCCGATGGTGCCCGTCTTGCGCTTGCCGAACATCGGGTTGGCGATCGCCACCGGCGATGTCTCCGAGAGGCCGTAGCCTTCCACCAGCCGGGCGCCCGTCAGCTCCTCGAAACGCTGCTGCACGTCCGCGGGCAGGGCCGCGCCGCCGCTCACGCAGAGCCGGATGGAGTCCACGTCGGCCGGCGTCACTCCCGGGGACCGGCTCACGGCGTTGTACATGGAGGGGACGCCGCAGAAGATGGTGGGCCGGTGCTTGCGGATGCGCTTCATCACTTCGGGCAGGTCGAAGCGGGGCACCAGCACCATCGCGCCCTGCGACTGCACCGCCAGGTGCAGCCCCGTCGTCATGCCGTAGCTGTGGAAGAAGGGCAGGACGCAGAGGGTCACCTCGCTGGCGTCCCGAAAGCCGACCAGCCAGCTGCGCGTCTGCAGGACGTTGCTGACCAGGTTGCGGTGGGTCAGCACCGCGCCCTTGGAGATGCCCGTGGTTCCGCCCGTGTACAGGAAGATGGCGGTGTCGTCCGGGCTCAGGGCGGCCTTTTCGGGCCGGGGGGCGTTGCGGCGGATCAGGTCGGTGTAGAAGTGGATGCCGCGTCCGGGGCCGATCTTGGGGGCCTTGCCGCGGTTCTTGATCCGGTACAGGACCGACAGCACGCGGGGGAGGAAGTCCTGCACGCCGGCCACGATCACGCGCCGCACCGAGGTCCGCGGCTGGGCGGCCGCCAGCGTGGGATACAGCTGGTCCAGGACCACTACCGTCTCGGCGCCGGAATTGTTGAG
>JBFGHG010000583.1:0-3378 GCA_041578395.1 Acidobacteriota bacterium | reverse complement strand
CCGCGCGCGGCAACTTTCACGCTCTTCTGCAAGCTGCAGCAGGGTACTCTGGGAAGTGGGCTCGAGATCGCCGATTTCTTCGATCAGGAGCGTCGCCCGGAAGGTGCTTCGCGCGGCGCTCCCCAGCCGGCTCAGGGCCCGGTTCAGCTCGAGCGTGACCTCGTCCACCTGGTTGCCCAGGAAGCCCGGGCAGACGTCGGCCGCCACGATGGGGATAAGCGGCTCGCCGCGCCGCCGCGACCGTTCGTAGACGCGCCGTGCCAGCCGGTTCTTGCCGACGCCCGGCTCCCCGCTCACGAGCACGTTGAATTCAGTCGGGCCGATTCGGTCCGCCAGGTGCTCGAGCCGGTCGAGGAAGGTGGTCCTGGAGTTTCCGTTCCGCTCTTCGAGTGCTGCAAGTTGCATCGGTTCTTCAATCCCTTCCGCCCCCGACTGAAGCAACTCGCGTACCAGCACACCGCCCGCCGCGGCGACCCCTTTTCCTTCCCAGTGAGAGTCGGGCTCCGGCGAAAAGCGGCGTCTTTCCCGGGCCGGCCCGGGGGGGCCGGACCTGGGAAGAAAATTCGTACTTTTGAGTAGGCGTGTACCCAACCCGGCGAGGTGCCGCACTCCTACGGATTGGGTCCGCGGACCGCCCGGATGCGGTGGTTGTTCGAGTCGCAGACGTAGAGGTTGTCGTCCGCGTCCAGGGCGATCCCGGCGATGGAGTTGAAGGTGGCCTCGACCGCCGGCCGGTTGTCGCCGCCAAACCCGAATTCGCCCGTCCCGGCGGCGGTGCCGATGGTGCCGTTGGTGCCGACGCGCCGCACGAGTCCGTTGCCGCTGTCGGCGATGTACAGCACTCCCGTGGAACTGAGCGCCAGAGCCGAGGGCTGATCGAGCCGGGCCCGCGTAGCCGCGCCTCCGTCGCCCGAGAAACCGGCCTGGCCGGTGCCCGCGAACCGCTCCAACCCGCCCGTGTTCAGGTCGAACCGGAGGACCCGGTGGCTGCCCGTGTCGGCGATGAACAAAGCGCTCTCACCGTCGAACAACACGTCCTGCGGCGTGTTCAGTTCTCCCTGCGCGCCCACCAACGTGAGGATCCGTCCATTGGGGTCCACCCGGCGCACCCGGTTATTGAGGGTGTCGGTGAAGTAGAAGTTTCCGGCGCCGTCCAACGTGCTTCCCACCGGGGAGTCGAGCCGGGCCTCGACGGCCGGTCCGCCGTCACCACGGAATCCCCGCACTCCCGTTCCGGCCAGGGTAGAGATCACCCCGGAGCCGGCGGTGGTCGACAGCAGCAGCAGAGAAGCCGGCGACTGTGCCGTCACCAGCCGGATGGCATGGTTGGACGTGTCCGAGACATAGCAGTTGTCCTGCCCGTCCAGCTCGATGTCCAGCGGGCTGTTCAGCCTCGCTTCGCCCGGCAGGCCGCCGTCTCCCTCATAGCCCGGGATCCCCGTGCCCGCGACCGTCTCGATCTCCAGCGTGCTGAGACCGGAGCCCTGCGGCACCAGAGCGGAGAAGGCCGCCAGACCTTGCGGGGGACGGACCTTGCGGATGCGGTGGTGGTTGGAGTCGGCGATATAGAGGTTGCGGTTGGAGTCGAAGGCCAGGCCCGCCGGAAAGCTGAGGGCCGCCCCGGTGGCCGGGCCTCCGTCTCCCAGGATGTCGGCGTCCGAGCCCGCGTAAGTGCTGATCACCTGCTGCGCCAGGCCGAAGCTGCGGACGCGCTGGTTGCCCAGTTCCACGACGAACACCTGGTTCTCCGCGTTGACCAGCACCGAGGTGGGGACGTTGAGCCGGGCGGCTGTGGGCGCTCCGCCGTCTCCGCTGAACCCCGCGGTCCCGTTGCCGGCCAGCGTCTGGATGCGGTTGGCCGCGATTCCCCGGACGCGGTGGTTGCCGCTGTCCGTCAGCCAGACACGCCCCGACGCGTCGCCGAACACGTCGGCGGGGAAGGTCAGCACGGCGCCCTCGGGAGGACCGTTGTCGCCTCCGAAGCCGAACTGCCCGGGAACCCCGGCCAGGGTGACCAGCTGGCCCGTCTGGATGTTCACGCGCCGGATCAGGTGGTTGGAGGTGTCGGCGATCAGCAGGTTGCCGTCCCGGTCCAGGCCGATGCCCTGGGGAAAGCCCAGCTGGGCCGCGGTGGCGGTCCCGTCGCCGTTGAAGCCGGCCGTGCCGGTGCCCGCGATCGGTTCCACCGTGCGCTCGGCGGGGTCGAATCGGACCACCAGGCTGGCCAGGCGGTCCAGCAGATAGATCTCGCAGTTCTCTCCGACGGCCACGTCCCAGATCTGAGAGGGCCCCGCAAAACCGGGGATCAGCGTGAGGGGATTGCGGACCAGGGTGGTGATGAAGCCCGTGTCGGGGTCGACGCGCCGCAGGGCGTTGTTGCCCGCATCCACGATCAGCAGCTCGCCCGCCGGCCCCACCGCCAGTCCCGTGGGGAGACTCACCGCGGCCAGGCGCGCCGGGCCCCCGTCGCCGAAGAAACCGGGCCGGCCGGTGCCGGTGACGGTGGTCATGATCCGGGTCTCGGCGTCGATGCGGCGTACGCGGTGGTCGCCCGGGTCGGCCACGAAGAGGTTGCCGGCCTCGTCCGAAACGGCCCGGAAGGGCTGCACGAAACGCGACTCGGTGGCGAACCGCCCGTTGCCCGCGTTGTCGGTCCCCCCGGCGATAGTCGTGACCTCTCCCCGGTTCAGCTGCTCGAGCGGAGTGGCGTCCACCAGGACCTCGGCCTGATCCAGGCCGCCCCGGTGGCGCAGGGTGAGGACCACGCGGCCGCTGGGGAGCGCCGGTGCCGTGAAGCGCAGCGTCCGGCTGTCGACCCGCACCAGCCTGTCGACGGGCCGGCCGTCCAGCAGGACGTCGATGTCGGTGGCGAAGTTGTTCCCCCGGACCGTGATCCGCTCGCCTCCCTGGTTGCCGATCCGGTCGGGCTGCACCTGGGCGATGGAGGGCCCGGCGTAGCGGATCTCGCTGACCGAACGGGAGCTCTCGCCCACCAGAATCCGCCCCTGCGTGACGATGTCCAGCTGCCGGGGCGCGCCCAGCACTCCCGGCGGGATGGCTTCCACGATCCGTCCGGTCCGCAACAGCAGCCGCACCCGTCCCGTCCCGGGCTCGCTGACGTAGACGTTGCCCAGGTCGTCGACCACGATGCCCGACGGTTCTTCGAACAGGAACGGTGCGTTTCCGGCCGGCCGCCGACGGGCGGCCGCCGAGCCGTGCATGGGGGCGATGGTGGCCGGGGTGACGGTCTCCACGGTGCCGTCTTCGTAGACCCGCCGGAGGCGCCCCGAACAGGCGTCCACCGCCAGCACCGAGACGGTCAGATCGTCCGCCGCCAGCAGGTCTTCCAAAGGGATGCCCTCGAGCGCCAGTCCGGTG
>JBFGHG010000582.1:0-3382 GCA_041578395.1 Acidobacteriota bacterium | reverse complement strand
GAGGAAAAGGCCATGATGGAGGCCTACATGAAGGCCGGCGCCCCCGGCGAGCCGCACGAGATGCTCGCGGCGCAGGCCGGTGAGTACACCACGGTGGCCAGAAGCTGGGCGGAGCCCGGCGCCCCGCCGGTCGAGGAGACGGGGAGTGCCGCGCGCGAGATGATCCTGGGTGGCCGCGTCATGCTCGAGACCTACAACGGCACGATGATGGGCATGCCCTTCACCGGCCGGGCCATGACGGGCTACGACAACGTCACCGGGAAGTACTGGGTCACCTGGAACGACAGCATGTCGACCGGGATCATGGTGATGGAGGGAACCTGCGACGCGGAGATGGCCTGCACGTTCACCGGCTCCTACAACGACCCCATCGCCCAGGGCCCGGTCTCGTCGACGATGACCATCCGCTGGACCAGCCCGACCACCGAGGTCATGGAGATGCACGGCCCCGGGCCCGACGGCAAGGAAGTCAAGATGATGGAGCTCACCTACACGAAGCAGTAGGCGCGCCCGTGCTGGACGGCCCACGGCGTCGATGGCCGTGACTGTCCGCCGATCGTGGGCTCCACGTCGGCCCCGATTACCGCGGGGCCTCCGGTTCGCGGCGCAACAGAGTCCCCAGCCATCCGCCGACCCAGGCCAGCACGGCGAAAACTCCGACGCCGATCCACTGATTGCCGGTGATCAGGAGCGGGCTCAGGATCTGGGCGACGGTGCTCGGGTCGAGCCACAGAATGTCGAGGTGCCAGTAGATCCCCCAGGCCGTCACCAGAACGGAGCTCACCAGCAGGATCGCGGCGCGGATCTTGTTTCGCCCGAGAAGCAGAAACAGCACGAGCAGCCCCAGGTAGGGGCTCCAGAGGAGCAGCAACATCTTGACCACGCCGCCGAGATCGCCGCGTTCGAGCGCCGCCCACTTCGTGAGCTGATAGGCGAGAGCGATGGTGGACGAGGCGATGCCCAACAAAAGGATGGAGATGCTGGTGACGCGAAGCCGTCTGCAGACCGTCGGCGCCTCTGCTTGCTTCATGCCGCCAGGTTAGCGCAGGGCTTTTCCCGCGAGCGGTCTCCAGCTCGCGACTGGCAGGACGGAAACAACCGCCTCGACCCGTAGAAACACGCCCATGTCGGGTGGTCACACCGCCTTTTTTGGGAGGCGGAATCAACAACGACGGAAACTGAGGAAAGTGACGCTGATGAGAGCACGTTATTACCTGATCCCTTGTTTGCTGATGGCCAGCGCGGGCCTCAATGCGCAGACCCCTGAAGACGAGGCAGCCCTGCTCGAACGGGTCGACGGGCTCCTTGCCCAGTTGACTCTGGAGGAAAAGGCCGCGCTGACGTCCGGCCGTGATGCGTGGAGCACTCAGCCCATCGAGCGGCTCGAGATTCCGTTCATCTGGGTTGCCGACGGTCCTCACGGTCTGCGGCGGGCTCCCACGACCGACACGTGGGGCTATGGCGACCAGGCACCGGCCACCTGTTTCCCGACGGCCTCGAGCTTGTCGGCGACCTGGGATCTGGAGCTCGTCGAAGAGGTCGGCAGAGCGCTCGGCCAGGAGGCCCAGGCGTTGGGCGTCAACGTCCTCCTGGGACCGGGAGTGAACATCAAGAGGTCGCCACTGGGCGGTCGGAACTTCGAGTATTTCAGCGAAGACCCCGTCCTATCCGGCGAGCTTGCCGCTGCCTACATCAATGGCGTGCAGAGCCAGGGAGTGGGTACGTCGGTGAAGCATTTCGTGGCAAACAACGTCGAGACGCAGCGCATGTACATGAACTCGGACGTCGACGACAGAACTCTGAACGAGATCTACATGACGCCGTTCGAGATTGCCGTCAAGAAGGCGCAGCCGTGGACGGTCATGGCGTGCTACAACCGAGTGCAAGGCGTTTACGGCTCGCAATCCCCGATGATGCTGACCCAGAAGCTCAAGGAGGAATGGGGCTTCAAAGGCATCGTCGTTTCCGACTGGGATGCGGTGATCGACCGGGTCGAGGGCATCAGAGCGGGGCTTCATCTCGAGATGCCGGGCAAACCGGGTCATTTGACCAACCAGCTGGTCGTCGACGCCGTGAACAGCGGCGAGCTGGACGAGGCGCGGCTCGACGAGCTGGTGAGAGACATCCTGCGGGTCGTTCTCATGGCCAACGCGTCGGCAAGAGACTCGGCGGATCAGAAGCTGGCGGAGCATCACGCCCTGGCCCGGCGAGTGTCCTCCGAGGGGATCGCGCTGCTGAAGAACGACGACCGGGTGCTGCCCCTATCGAGCGAGAAGTACCAGACGATCGCCGTGATCGGGGAGTTCGCAACGAATCCCAGATTCCAGGGAAACGGCAGCTCCGAGGTCAAGCCCGCGCGGCTCGACAACTTCCTCGACATCGTCGAGTCCGAGCATGGCGCCGGCTTCGAGATCGCTTACGCGCAAGGGTACGACCTGGGCGACGACACCGATTCCTCCTTGATCGAAGAAGCCCGGAAACTGGCCGCGGCGTCCGACGTCGCGCTGATCTTCGCCGGCCTTCCCCAGCACTACGAATCGGAAGGCGTGGACAGGACCCACATCGACATCCCCCCGTCGCATCACAAGCTGATCTCGGAGGTGGCGCGCGCGCAGAAGAACTCCGTCGTCGTCCTGACCAACGGCAGCGCCATCGCCATGCCCTGGGCTTCGGAGGTGCCGGCGATCGTCGAGGCCTGGCTGAGCGGTCAGGCGGGGGCCGGCGCCACGGCCGACGTGCTGTTCGGCAAAGTGAATCCCTCGGGCAAGTTGGCGGAGACCTTTCCGAAACGGCTGGAGGATACTCCGGCCTTCCTGAACTTTCCCGGTGAAGACGGCAACGTGATCTACGGGGAGAGGATGTTCGTCGGCTACCGCTGGTTCGACAAAAGAAACATCGAGCCGCTGTTCCCGTTCGGCCACGGCCTGTCCTACACGAGCTTCGAATACAGCGACATGAAGCTGTCGGCCAAGACCGTCACCGACCGGGACGAGCTGACTGTGACCGCCACGATCACCAACGTGGGCGAGGTCGCGGGAAAAGAAGTGGTGCAGCTCTACGTCTCGGATCCCGAGAGCAGCCTCCAGCGTCCGATCAAGGAGCTCAAGGGATTCGCCAAGGTGTCGTTGGAGCCGGGAGAAAGCAAGCCCGTGACGTTTACTCTCAATGCGAGAGACTTCGCGTTCTACGATCCCAGGCAGCAGGACTGGATCGCCGAGAGCGGTGAGTTCACGATCGCGTTGGCGGCTTCGTCCAGAGACGTCAGGTTGAGCGAGACGATCGATTTCACCTCCACCCGCCGATTGAGCTACAAGTTCGACGAGTACAGCTTCTTCCGTGAGTTCTGGAGCAACGAGGACACGAGGCCCCTCCTGATCGAGCT
>JBFGHG010000581.1:0-3385 GCA_041578395.1 Acidobacteriota bacterium | reverse complement strand
TGTCCAGCACCTTCCCGTCTCCCACCGCCACGACCTCGCCCTCCTGCGGCTTCTCCTTGGCCGTGTCCGGGATCACGATTCCGCCGCGGACCTCTTCTTCCTGCGAGTCGATCCGCTTCACCAGAATGCGATCGTGCAGAGGTTTGATCATGTTGTGTCGCTCCTTTCCTATCAGTTCAGTAAAAGTCTCGGTGAAAGCTAAGCTCTTGAAAATCAGGCCGTTAACGCCCCTCTGTTAGCACTCGACGTTAACCAGTGCTAATCATAGCAAGGGTTTCCGCAGCCTGTCAACCGAGTATATGGGATCGGTTTCGGCCTCTGGCAAGTCCCTTGATTATTCAGGGTGATCCGGTAGAATCGGCGAGCAGTCGCGGGGGTCGGCGCTCTGTTCAGCGGTGCCCTTCGGCCACTCGCCCAGCTCCATGAAGGAGGTGCCTCATCGTCAGCAGCATGCAAGTACTCGACCTGGAGGGTCTGGAGAAGGTCTCGAGCGGCAAGGTACGGGAAATCTTCGAGGTGGGAGACGACCTGCTGCTGGTGGCCACCGACCGCGTCTCGGCCTTCGACGTCATTTTGCCCGACCCGATCCCGCACAAGGGAAAGGTGCTCACCCAGCTGTCCGCCTTCTGGTTCGAGAGCACCCGGGAGATCGTCCGCAATCACGTGCTGAGCACGGACTTCGGCGACTTCCCCGGGGAGCTGGCGCCCTTTCGCGAACAGCTGGAGGGGCGCTCCACGCTGTGCCGGCGCTGCAGGCCGCTGCCCATCGAGTGCGTGGTGCGCGGCTACCTGGCGGGCTCCGGCTGGAAGGAGTATCAGGAGTCGGGGGAGGTGTGCGGCATTGCGCTGCCCGCCGGCCTGGTGGAAAGCGACGAGCTGCCCGAGCCGATCTTCACTCCCGCCACCAAGGCCACCACCGGCCACGACGAGAACATTACGCTGGAGCGGGCCGCCCAGCTGGTGGGCGAGGAGACGGCGAGGCGGGTCCGCGACCTGAGCCTCGAGATCTACGGCTGGGCGAGGGACTTCGCGCGGCAGCGCGGCATCCTTTTGTGCGACACCAAGATGGAGTTCGGCTGGGACGGCTCGGAGCTGATCCTGATCGACGAGCTGCTGACGCCCGATTCGTCGCGCTTCTGGCCGGCGGACCGCTACCGTCCGGGCGGGGCCCAGCCGTCGTTCGACAAGCAGTACATCCGCGACTACCTGGAGACGCTGGACTGGGACAAGACGGCCCCCGGGCCGTCGTTGCCGGAGGAGGTCGTGGAAGCGACTTCCGGGCTCTACCTGGAAGCCTACCGGCGCCTGACGGGCCGTGAACTGCCGCGGTGAAGCGAGGAGGGGCCTGGTGATCGACGGCTGGAGCGGGCTGGACCTGGCGGCGGGCGGGATCATTCTCGGCTCTGCGGTGGCGGCGCTGTTCAAGGGGCTGGCGGCGTCGCTGATCTCCCTGGGCAGCGTGGCGGCCGGCTTCGTGCTGGCGCTGCTGTTTCACCCGGCGGCCGCGGCCCTGCTGGCGCGCCTGGGGATGGCCCCGCCGCTGAACCTGCTGCTGGGGTTCGCGGCGATCTTCTGCGGTTGTCTGCTGGCGGGGACGGTGCTGATCCGGCTGGCCGATTCGGTGCTGAAGGCGCTCTTTCTGAAGTGGGCCGATCGATTGGCCGGCGCGGCCTTCGGCCTGCTTCGCGGGTGGTTGATCGTGACGGTGGGCGTGATGGCTCTGGCGGCCTTCTCGGTGGCCAACCCGCTGCTGGCGCAGTCCCGCACGGGAGCCTTCTTCCTGGCCAGCGCCGACTTCTTGACGGAAGTGGCGCCGGAGGATTTTCGCAGCCGGTTCGAACAGGGGTACGAGGAGATTTACCAACGGTGGATCGAACGGGACGGGCCCGGGGGCGGCCAGCCGTAGCCCGGCCCAGCATCAACGAAGTCCTGGAAACGCTGATCGACGAGATGGTGGCCAAGGGGATCCTCTGGCCGGAAGCCCTCGCCGAATTCGAGAAGCTCTTCCTTTCCCGGGTACTGCGCGAGACCAGCGGAAACCTCGGGCGCGCCGCGGAACTGATGGGCGTCCACCGCAACACCCTCTCCAAGAAACTCCGCCAGCACAACCTCGACAAACGCTCCTTCTCCTCCCCCCCCAACAATCGTAGTTCGTAATCGTAATTCGTAATTCGTAATCGGAATCGGAAACCACAAGTCAGGAAATCAGGCCAGCGCGACCGACACCACCTCGGAGATCCCCGGCTCGGACATCGTGACTCCGTACAGCGCGTCGGCCACCTGCATGGTCTGCTTGTTGTGGGTGATCAGGATCAGCTGGGTCTGCTCGCTCATCTCCTTGACCAGGTTGGAGAAGCGCATCACGTTGGCGTCGTCCAGGGGGGCGTCCACCTCGTCCAGGACGCAGAACTTGCTGGGGCGGTAGGCGAACAGCCCCATCAGCAGGGCCAGCACGGTGAGGGCCTTCTCGCCGCCCGACAGCAGCATCACGTTCTGCAGGCGCTTACCGGGAGGCTGGGCGAAGATGTCGATGCCGCTCTCGAGCAGGTCGTCCTCGTCCAGCAGCCTCATCCCGCACTCGCCTCCGCCGAACAGGCGCTGGAAGAACTCCTGGAAGTGGCGGTTGACGGTCTCGAAGGCCTCCCGGAACTGCTCGCGGCTGCGCCGGTTCAAATCGGCGATTACCCGCTGCGTGTCGGCGATGGAAGTCTCGACGTCCTGGCGCTGGGCGGTCAGGAAGGTGTAGCGCTCTTCGTTCTCCTGGTACTCCTCGAGCGCCGTCATGTTGATGGGGCCGAAGGTGTCCAGGCGCTGCCGCAGTGTCTCGTGCTCGGCCGCGACCTCCTCCAGAGGCCGCTCCGGGCTCACCCGGGCGACGGCGTCTTCGAGCGAGGCCTGCAGCTGTTCGCGGCACTGCTGATCGATGCTCTCGAGCTGCGTCTCCCAGCGAGCCTTCTCCACCTCGAGGCGGGAGAGCGCTGCCTGCATCTCGCTCCGCCGGCCGTCCAGCTCCTCGAGCCGCTGTTCCAGCTGCGGAATGGAGCGCCGTGACTCCCCGTACTCCTGCTGCTTCTCTTCGAGAGCCGAGGTGGCCTCGGCGAGTTCGCCCTCGAGCTCTTGCCGGCGCTGCTCGAGCCGCTCGAGCTCCCCTTTGCGCTGCTCGATCAACTCCTGGCTGCGGCGGGCCGACTGCTCGGACTCCTCCAGCCGCTGCACCAGTCCTTTCTCCTGATCGGTGACGCGGGCCAGCGTCCGCTCCAGGGCGCCGGAGCGCTCTTCCAGCACCTGCCGGCTGGAGGAGAGGTCGTGCAGCACCTGCTGCATCCGGTCCCATTCGACCCGGACCTGGATCAGGGTCTCGCGCCCCTGCTCGAGCGCGGTCTCG
>JBFGHG010000580.1:0-3396 GCA_041578395.1 Acidobacteriota bacterium | reverse complement strand
GGCTGAGTTCGGCGCTCTTCTCCATCACGCTCAACCCCCTGTGCGAGACGGCCAACTCCCTGACCGGGTCGCAGGCCGGCATCATAACCGACGATCAGCACACCAACGCCCGCATCATCGAGGTCCGGCCCTACCGGGTCCGGCGGGCGCTGGAGGAGGGCAAGATGGTGGTGGTGGGAGGGTTTCAGGGGGTGAGCTTCCGCAAGGACGTGACCACGCTGGGCCGCGGGGGATCGGACACCTCGGCAGTGGCGCTGGCCGCCGCCCTGGAGGCGGTCCGCTGCGAGATCTACTCGGATGTCGACGGGGTCTACTCGGCCGACCCGCGGCTGGTTCCGGAGCCCCGCCGGATCGAGGAAATCTCCTATCAGGAGATGCAGGAGCTGGCCGAAGCCGGCGCCAAGGTGCTGCACCCGCAGTCGGTCGAATTCGCCAAGATCGCCGGGACGATCCTCTACGCCCGCGCCACGGACGACGCGGACGGGCCGGGCACCGTCATCCGCAACCTGGAAGGCCGCATCCGGCCGCGGGTGGTGGGGGTGGCCTCCGAAGAGCGGGTGGTCCTGCTGACGTCGCGGACCCGCGCGCCCGCCGATCGCCTTCCCCTGGAACTGATGGAGCTGAGCGCCCGACACCACCTGAAGACCAAACAGCTCTCGCTGCACCGCAGCAGCAACGGCGAACAGGTCCTGTCGCTGATCGCGCCGGAAAAGGAGAACTACCACCTGGAAGCCGTACTGGAAGAGATCGGCGCCAGCCTGGGCGACAGCCTCCAGGTGCGGCGCGACTGCTCCGCCGTCTCGATGGTGGGGGCCGGCATCACGGAACGCTACGACATCCTGCTCGAGGCCGCCCGCGCCCTGGAAGAAGAGCAGATCCTCCCGCTGGCCTGCCACACGTCATCGTTTCGAATCAGCTGGATCCTGCCCCGCCAACGGCACGAGGAGGCGGTGCGGCTGCTGCACGAGAGATTCATCGAATGAGGAATACCTTCATGGTTCTTTTCGAGGTCCGGGAAAGAACTTGTTGGTCGTCCGCTGATACTCCCGGTAGGCCTCCCCGCGGCTCTCCAGCGAACTCGCCTCGGCGGGCGGGACGCCGGTGACTTTCAGCAGGAAGAAGAGCATCAGGGCCGGACCCAGCAGGGTGAGCCAGAAGCCGGGCAGCCCGAAGCCCAGCGCCACGTAGGCCCACCAGTGCACCCACTCGAAGAAATAGTTGGGGTGGCGGGAATAGCGCCACAGCCCCTGCTGGCAGACCTTCCCCCGGTTGGCGGGGTCGGAGCGGAAGCGCTCCAGCTGCCGGTCCGCGATCGACTCGCCCCCGATGGCGACCACCCATATGGCCACCCCCGCGGCGGCACGCCAGCCGAAGCCGGGCCGCGGATCGCTCATGGCCGGGAGGAAGGCCAGCGAGAGCAGGACGTCCAGCACGGCCTGCACCTGAAACAGGAAGAAGAAGTACAGCTGGGCCCGCTCGCCCCACTGGCGCCGCAGCCTGGCGTAGCGGCGGTCCTCCTGCTCTTTGCCGATGCGGTCGCGCAGCAGGTAGCCGGCCAGCCGGAAGGCCCAGAGGCAGACCAGCGCCGCCACCAGCAGCCGGCGTCCCCACCAGCCCGGCTGCCCCGCCAGGTAGAGGAGCGCCATCACCCCCAGGCCGGCCGACCAGCCCACGTCGACGATGCCAGCGTCGCCGCTGCGGCGCTGCCAGAGCCAGAGTGCTCCCATCCCGGCGGCCAGCCCCAGCCAGCCCAGCAGAACGAGCGTCCAGTCGGCGTTCACGAGTTCCCTTCCCGGGCCGGCAAGAGCCAGACCAGCAGCGGTACCACCGCGGCCCAGACCACGGCCAGCAGCCAGAGCGCGCCCTCTTCCAGCGAGATGGCGCCCAACCGTTCTCCGGCCAGGTAGGAGAGGGGTCCGCCCAGTCCCCCCAGCAGGGCCGCGGCCCACCAGCGTCCCTGCAGCCAGGCCATCGAGACCGGCAGCGCCAGGCCGAAGTTGGCCCACAGCGCCACCATCCAGGGAGGCGCCCACCAGACTTCCGCGGGCTGCGTCAGGAAGCGGTACCATCCGCCCGCAGAGAGCGCCGAGTCCAGGGCGAACCCGAGCACCATGCAGACGACGAGCAGGCGCCGGTGGGCGGCCGAGACGGCCCCCATCCGCCACTGCACGGCCAGAAACAGAGCCACCGCCACGGGCCCCAGCCAACCGTACCCCTGCGCGGCCCCGATCACGCAGGCCATCCAGCAAACGTAGAATGCGACGATATTGAAGATCAGCAAGGCGTCCGACCCTGAGAATTTCCTTTTCGGAGTTGTGTTGATTCGCGCCTCAACGGCCCAACCACGTCTCGTGCACGTGCAGCCAGCGGACGCCCCCCGGCGCGTCCGGCGCCCGTTGGAAGACGGCGGTGCTCAGCCGGCCCCGGGGCGCTTGCTCGCCCACCTGTTGCCATTCCTCGTAGGTCGCCAGGTACAGCCCGTCGGCCAGGGCCCGTCCCCGGACGTTCTCCACCCAGATTCGAAGCCCCTGACTGCGATGGGAGCCATGGGCCGCACCCAGGGTCCGCAGCAGCCGGGTGCGGTCGCTGCGCGTTCCCGAGGGTGAGACGATCTCGAAGTCCTCGGCCAGGGCGCTGGCGAGGCGGTCCAAGACCGCTTCGCTGCGTTCGGTCCGGCCCGTCAGCCACTGCTCGAAGAACTGGTGCAGTTGGACCACCTCGCGTTCGCACGTTTCACTCATTTCGCGCTCCGCCTCGCGGCTGCCGCGGGAGGGCCGATAACGTTGGACGTCGACCGGCACCGACTCGAGCGGCCCGGGGCCCAGCTCGGGGATACGGATCACCGAGAGCGTGTGGCTTCCTTCCGAACTGACCCAGAGCGTCTCCCCCGACGGGTGAACCGCCATCACGATGGGGATTTCGCCCACCGCGACGCGGGCCACCACCCGCTCTTCCGGCATCGCCACCACCGAAACGTCGTGACTGGCCGTGTTGTTGACGAAAGCCAGGCGGCCGTCAGGAGTGGGGACCACCGAGAAAGGCGACTGTCCGATCCCCGTCTCCCAGCTGCGCACGACCTCCAGCCTGGCGGTGTCGATCAGCGCCACCCGGTTCTCCCCGCGCACGGCCACCGCGTAGAGCCCGCCGCCGGCCAGCACCGCCCCGCCGCTGGGGCGCTCCCCCACCGGGATCGTCGCTTGGACGCGCCGCTGCCGTAGATCGACGACGGTGACGCTGCCCGAGTCGTAGTTGGGGACGAAGGCCAGCCGGCCGTCGGGAGTCACCGCCGGGGGGAAGGGCCGTCGCCCGGTCTCCACACTCAACAGCGGCCTCATCTCCTCCAGGTCGAGCAGCCAGAGCCGGTTGGTCTTTTCGGAGCTGACCAGGTATGCGCCT
>JBFGHG010000579.1:0-3402 GCA_041578395.1 Acidobacteriota bacterium | reverse complement strand
TGTTCGTGGCCTTCGGCACCGACATCGTCCACAACCACCCGGACGCCTCCGGCGCCGCCGTCGGGCGGACCTCGCAGGTCGACTTCGAGATCTTCACCCACCAGGTTTCGCGGCTGGACGGCGGGGGGGTCTACTTGAACCTGGGTTCGGCGGTGATCCTGCCGGAGGTGTTCCTGAAGGCGGTGGCCCTGGTGCGCAACTCGGGCATCCGGCTGGGAGGACTCACCACGGCCAACCTCGACTTCATCCAGCACTACCGTCCGACGCAAAACGTGATTCGGCGCCCCACGGCGGAGGGCGGCCGGGGGATCGCCCTGACGGGGCACCACGAGATCATGGTGCCGCTGCTGGCGGCGATGCTGAGAACGCCCGCACAGCCCGAGGATGCCCATACTGGAGGAGCATCCAATGATTGAGATTCTCTCGTTTCTGCGCCGCGTCTCGGAGTGCCGCAAACCCAGGATCTCCGCCCGGGATCGGGCGCAGATCAAGCAGAAGGTCGCCTGGCAGCAGAGCATCATCCGGACCGTCGCCCGCAACCCCGAACCCTATCAGCCTTCGGTACAGTCGCTGGCCGAGTACCTGGGCTGCAGCACCAGCGACAGCAGCGCCCGCCAGTACGCCAACCAGATGCTGGTCCAGTACCGCGGCTAGCCTGGAGCGGCTGCGGTGCCTGAAGAAAGGGCAGGGCTTTCAGACGGTCGAGCAGTGGCTGGGAGCCATCAACTACCTGATTCAGCGGGCCCCCAAGTACGCCGGGCACCCGGAGTTCGAGACCCAGCATTTCCCCATGTCGTCGTTGTTCGTCTTCGTGATGTTCACGCCCTCCGGCGCGGCCTTGTTCCGCCTCCAGGAGTTCAATGCCCTGTTGCGGGAGGTCCTCCAGTGCTGGTGCACCTACCTGGATTCGCGGGACTCCCTCGACGTCGTCAACGAGAGCGAGGAAGGTTGGCTGTCGGAGGACGCGCAGCAGACCCTGTGCCTCGAGCAGAGCGCCAACTACCTCTGTCGGAACGAGCCGCACTGGGGCTTCGAATCGTTCAACGCCTTCTTCCACCGCGAGTATCAGCTGGACGAGTACCGCCCGCTGGACGGCCCCGGCGACGACCAGGTGATCGTCTCGGCCAACGACGGGACGGTCTACCGCGTGGCCAAGCGTGTGAAGCTCTGCGACACCTTCTGGACCAGGGCAGGAGTATTCTCTGATCGACATGCTCGACGGCAGCCCCTACACGGAGAGCTTCATCGGCGGCGACGTGCTGCAGTCGTTTCTGTCCGGCTCGGATTATCACCGCTGGCACGCGCCGATCGCCGGCAAGGTGCTGGAAGCGCGCGTGATTGCAGGCCTCATGTTCAACGAACTGCTGTCCGAGGGTCTGGACATCTCCGCCGGCACGGAGTCCCAGGGGTACGAGGCGATGGTGAGCACGCGCGGCTTGGTCGTCATCGAGAACCCGGCGATCGGCAAGGTGGCGGTCGTCCCGATCGGCATCACGGAGATCTCCTCGGTCACCCTTGCGGTCAAGCCCGGCGACGAGGTCGCGAAGGGCGCGGAGATCGGCTGGTTCAGCTACGGCGGATCGAGCCTGGCCCTGGTCTTTGGCACGGGGATGGTGAAGAGGTTCACGGCCAGGGTGGCGAAGCACCCCGAGAAACCCCCAGTGCAAGACGGTCCGCGACTGTCATGCGAGGCGGGGCTGCCTCCGGGTGCGGGCAAAGGTGGCGGTCGCGAACTGATTGCTCCCGTGGGGCAGAGCCTCTCAGGAGCTCAGTCCGGGCTCGAGCGTGCCGCGAACTTGCCGATCGTCCAGACGATGCGCGCGCCGGCCCGCAGCACGCCGCTGACCGTGCCGCTGATCTTCGACTTCCCCGCCAGGCGGTGCTCCCAGCTCACCGGGACTTCGGCGATGCGCAGCCCTCGGCGGTCGGCCTGGATCTGCATCTCCACCGTCCAGCCCCAGGTCAGGTCCTGCATCTCCAGCTGTTCGTAACAGGAGCGGCGCAGGGCGCGGAAGGGGCCGATGTCGGCCACGGGCCGGCCCCAGCGCAGCCGGATCAGGGTGGCGGCCAGGCGGGTGCCCCAGCGTTGCGGGGGCGTCATGGGGGCCCCGGGAGGGCGGACGCCGATTACGAGGTCGGCGCGGTCTTCGGCGATCGGCTGCAGGAGGCGCTCGGACTCTTCGGGGCGGCTGGAGCCGTCGGCGTCGACGAAGAGCAGGACGTCGGGCCACTCGCCCAGGTGCTCGATGCCCTTCCGGCAGGCGAGCCCGTAGCCCGCCGGCGAAGCGCTGACGACTTCCGCGCCGGCCTCCGCCGCGATCATCGCCGTGGCGTCGCTGGACCCGTTGTCCACCAGGCAGACGCGCAGGTCGCAGCGGGGAGCGAGGGCTTCGAGGCAGCGGCGGATGATCACGGCCGCGGTCTGTTCCTCGTTGCGGGCCGGGATGACGACTCCCACGCGAAGTCCCCGCGGCTGTGAGGAGCGGGGAGCGCTCACCGCTGGCCCGAGCGCTGCTCGGAGAGGAACTCGATCAGGTCGTGACGGGTGATCACACCCACGAAGACGCCGTGGCGCCGCACCAGCAGCGCGGAAGCCTCGTGGGTGAGGACCTTCATGGCCAGGTTGACGTGCGCGTCGGCGTCCAGCACCGGCAGCTGCGCCTCCATCACCTCCGAGACCGGGAGGTCCAGCACCGACTGGTCTTCCAGGACGCGCCGGGTCAGCTTGCCCTCGGTGATGTTGCCCACCGACTCGTTGCCGTCCAGTACGGGGATCTGGGAGATGTTGTACTCGTCCATCAGGTCGATGGCGTCCTTGACCGCCGTGGCCGGTCCCACGTGGACCAGAGAGGGGACCCGGGTGCTCTTGCGGGTCAGCACCATGTCGACCTCTGCCTGTTCGGGCCGCTCGTCCTCCAGGAACTGGTTTTCCTTCATCCACTCGTCGGAGTGGAACTTGCTCAGGTAGCGGTCGCCGGCGTCGCACAGGATGGCCACGAAGGTCTTCGGCTCCTCCAGCTGCCGGGCCACCTTGAGGGCGGCCGCCACGATGGTGCCGCTCGAGCCGCCCACCAGGATGCCCTCCTCGCGGGCCAGCCGGCGGGCGGTCAGGAAGCTCTCCTTGTCCGACACCTGCACCACGTCGTCGATGTACTGGTAGTGGTGGTTGGGTGGGATCATGTCCTCGCCGATCCCTTCCACCTTCCAGGGCCGGGCCTCGATGATGCGCTTGGTGTAGAAGTAGTCCTTGATGATCGACCCTTCCGGGTCGGCGGCGATCACCTTGACCTCCGGGTTCTGCTCCTTCAGGTAGCGCCCCACGCCGGAGATGGTGCCGCCGGTCCCCATCCCGGCCACGAAGTAGTCGACCTTCCCTTCCGTCTGGTCCCAGATCTCGGGCCC
>JBFGHG010000578.1:0-3403 GCA_041578395.1 Acidobacteriota bacterium | reverse complement strand
GGCATCTTCGAGGCCGGCAACACCGCCTACAGCTCCGAGCTGTGGGGCGACTACGACGAAATCGCGCAGGTCTGGAACCGTCCCATCTACTCCTCCGTCACGCTTCGGGCCCAATCGCCCGAGGACGTCGACGCCATCATCACGGCCGCCGAGGAGGACCGGCGCTTCCAGCTGGACGGCATGCGGCAGAAGGAATACTTCCAGATCCAGACCGCCTCGGCCGTGGGCATTATCACCCTGGGGCTGTTCGTGGCCATCATGATGGGGATCGGCTCGAGCTTCGCGGCCATGAACATGATGTACGCCACCATCATGGCCCGTTTCCCGGAGATCGGCACGCTGCGGGCGCTCGGCTTCAAGCGGCGGAGCATCCTTTTTTCGTTCGTGGTGGAGGCCATCGTCCTGGCCCTGATCGGCGGGGTGCTGGGCTGCATTCTGGCGATTCCGATCCAGGTCTACGCCTGGATGACCGGGCCGATGGGGAGCATGAACTTCATCACCTTCAGCGAGGCCGTCTTCAACTTCCGTATCACGCCCTTCATCATGGCCCTGGGGATGGTGTTTTCGCTGGTGGTGGGGATCTTCGGAGGGTTCTTCCCGGCCTTCCGGGCGGCGCGGCTGAAGCTGATCGACGTGTTGAGGGACTGAGTAGATGGACGACAAGCTCAAAGCTCTCAAGATTGATCGGAGCAAGCGCGGGGCGAGCTCCCGGCCTCCCAGCCGGTCGTGGCTGCTGGTGCTGGTGGCGTTTTTCCTGGGGTCGATCGTCGCCTTCGTGGTGTTTCGGAGCTTCTTCGTGCCGGAGCAGACGGTGGCGGTAGCGACTCCTGCGGGGAACGGGGACGCCGGGGCGGCGGGTTCACCGCGGCGGGCGCCGGCTCCGGGTCCGGACGACCCCGTGCTGATCGCCACCGGCTACATCGTGCCTGCCCACCGCATCGAAGTGGGTTCCCGGATCGTGGGCCGGGTGGCCTGGGTGGGCGTGGACAAGTCCGATCAGGTCCGCAAAGGCCAGTTGCTGGTCAAGCTGGACGACAGCGAGTTCCGAGCCCAGCTGAACCAGGCGCAAGCCTCGCTGGCCTCGGCGCGGGCCCGGCTGGCCGAGCTGGAAGCGGGCAGCCGGCCCGAGGAGATCCAGCGGGCGGAAGCGGAACTGCGCCGCAGCCAGGCCGACCTCGACAACTCCGACCAGGAGTACCGGCGTCTGGGACGCCTGCTCGAGACGGGCGTGATCTCCCAGCAGGAAGTGGACAACGCCGCGGCGCGGCGCGACATGGCCGAGGCGGGACTGGAAGTGGCCCGCAAGAACCTGGAGTTGTCAAGGCTGGGACCCCGCCGGGAGGAGATCGACTCGGCGCGGGCGGAAGTGGAGCGGGCCGCCGCTTCGGTCCGCTACTGGGAGACGCAGATCGCCGAGACCGAGATCCGGGCGCCCAGCCCCGGGACGGTTCTGGAGCGCGTGTCCGAAGTGGGCGAGATGGTCTCGACGGCCTTCGCCGGGGGCGCCACGGTGGTGGCGCTGGCCGACCTGGCCGACCTGCAGGTGGAGCTGGACATCAGCCAGTCCGACTTTTTCAACATCGACCCGGCCAACCGCTGCGTGATGTCGCCCGTGGCCTACTCGGAACGCAAATACGACTGCGAGCTGGCGGAAATCGCCCCGGAAGCCAACCGGCAGCGCGCCACCATCCAGGTGAAAGTGCAGATTCTCGATCCGGACGCCTATCTGCGCCCGGAGATGGACGCCCAGGTGACCTTCTACCCGCCAGCCGGGCAAGGAGAGTCGGAAACCCTACAGTGAGGAAGGAAGAGCCGGCATGAGCCAGACACTGGTGGTGATGAACGACATCCGCAAGGTGTTTCAAAAGGAGAGCGTGGAGGTGGTCGCGCTGGACGGGATCGACCTCGAGATCCAGGAAGGGGATTTCATCAGCCTGATGGGCCCGTCCGGGTCGGGAAAGAGCACGCTGCTCAACCTGATCGCCGGGATCGACCGCCCCTCCAGCGGGGAGATGCGCATCCTGGACGCCGACTTCCGCCACATGAGCGAAGACGACATGGCGAGCTGGCGAAACGAGCACGTGGGGTTCATCTTTCAGCACTTCAACCTGATCCCGGTGCTGACCGCCTTCGAGAACGTGGAGCTGCCCCTGCTGCTTACGCGCCTCTCCAAGGCCGAGCGCCGCGAGCACGTGGAGACGGCCTTGTCGCTGGTAGGCCTGAGCGACCGCCTGGAGCACTACCCGCGCCAGCTCTCCGGCGGACAGGAGCAGCGGGTGGCGATTGCCCGCGCCATCGTCACCGACCCCACCTTCATCCTGGCCGACGAGCCGACCGGCGACCTGGACGCGGAGAGCGCCCGGGAGGTGCTCGACATCCTTTCGCGCCTCAACAAAGAGCAGGGCAAGACCATCGTGATGGTCACGCACGACCCCAAGGCGGCCGCCTTCGCCTCGATCAACCACTACCTGGAGAAGGGGAAGTTCCATCGCCTGGACGAAGCCGTCGAGGCGGCTTCGGTGGTGGCGGGCTCCGCTTCGAAGGCCTGAAAGTGGCGCGGGCATCCCTGCCCGTGATCCGGATGACATCCTGGAAGGCTGTCGCAAACGCTGCTGGACGCCCTTTCTCTTTTCCGCCAGAATGCGCAGCGGGAATGCTCTGCCTGGGGATCGACTGCGGAACGCAAAGCCTGAAGGGGGTCGCCTGGGACAGCGAGTCAGGCTCGCTCCTCTCCGCGTCGCACTCCTATGACCTGATCGGCGGCCTCCCGCCGGGCCACAAGGAGCAGCATCCGCGGCAGTGGCTCGACGCCCTGGACGCCGTCATCGCCGGTCTGCGGCAAAAGGGCGCCGATCTGAGCCGCGTCGCGGCGATCGGAGTCTCCGGCCAGCAGCACGGACTGGTGGCGCTGGACGCCGCTGACGAGGTCATCCGCCCGGCCAAGCTCTGGTGCGACACCAGTACCGGTCCCGAATGCGACCAGATCCGCGAGGCCGCCGGCGGCCGGGGCGCCTACATGCGGGAGATCGGCAACGACCTGCCGCCCGGCTTCACCGCCTCCAAGGTCCGCTGGCTGCGTAACCACGAGCCGGACAACTACCGCCGGATCTCCTCGCTGCTGCTGCCCCACGACTACCTGAACTTCCACCTCACGGGAGACAAGACGGCCGAAGCCGGAGACGCCTCCGGGACCGGCTATTTCCAGGTGGCCCAGCGCCGCTGGTCCCGGCGAGCCCTGGAGTGGATCGACCCGCAGCGGGACCTGGCGCGCTGCCTGCCCGCGCTGATCGACTCGTCGCAGCCGGCCGGGCGGCTCCGTCCGCAACTGGCCGAGCGCTGGGGGCTTCCCGGGGACGTGCTCGTCTCGAGTGGGGGAGGCGACAACATGCTGGGAGCCATCGGC
>JBFGHG010000577.1:0-3407 GCA_041578395.1 Acidobacteriota bacterium | reverse complement strand
GATCCCAAATCGCCCTCTGGTTCGGCTCCGGAGAGGAGCGAAGGGGGCAGCCGTCGCGCTGAGCGGCCGCTTACCGCCGGCCCGACTCTTCACCAATAACTGAGCCGCGCGCGTCAGCAAGCGGTGGGAAAATTGCGCAGTCCACCGAAGCATCACCTCAACTGCCCATCGAATCCGTCGTGGTTGCTCTCGGTCCATAGGCGGCAATTCGGGCAACACGCCCCCCGGCCACCAAGCCCATTTATGCTAAATTGGCGGCTTCTGGAGACGGGGGGAAGGATGCCTGTCAAACCTGATCATTGGATCGTCAGAATGGCCCGCGAGGAGCGAATGATCGAGCCGTTCGCCGAGGGGCAGATCCGCAAGGGATGCGTGTCGTTCGGAGTGGGCTCCTACGGCTACGATTTCCGGCTGGGCTCGGTCTACCGGATCTATTGCGGAGGGCCCGGGGATCTTCTCGATCCAAAATCACCGGACGAAAGTCTCTTCGAAGAGCTGGAAGGCGAGTATTGCGACATCCCGCCTCGGTCGATGGCCCTGGGGCAGTCTCTCGAGTACTTCCGGATTCCGCGCTCGATCCTGACCATCTGCACGGGAAAGTCGACCTACGCCCGTTGCGGCCTGGTCGTCAACGTCACGCCCTTCGAGCCCGAATGGGAGGGGTTCGCCACGCTCTCGCTCTCCAACACAGCTCCTTCGCCGGTGCGGGTATACTCGGGAGAAGGCATCGGCCAGCTGGTGTTTCTTGAGTCGGACGAGGATTGCCAGACGTCTTACAAGGACAAGAAGGGAAAGTATCAGGCGCAGGAAGGCATCGTACACTCGAAGATCGAGTGAAAGGCGAGTGGTTGCCGCAACCGAAGAAGCGCCGAAGGCGAAGCTGACGGGTAGTGATGGCGAACAAGTACGACTACGGCAGAATCGAAGAGAAGTGGCAGAGGCGCTGGGCGGAAGCCCGCATCTTTGAAAGCCGACGCAGCTCGGGAGGGAACAAGTATTACGTCCTGGAGATGCTTCCCTATCCCTCGGGTGCGCTTCACATGGGGCATGTCCGGAACTACTCACTGGGCGATTCGGTGGCCCGCTATCGTCGCATGCGGGGGCACGACGTGCTCTACACGATCGGCTGGGACGCCTTCGGACTCCCCGCCGAGAATGCAGCGATCAAGAACCAAATCCCGCCCGAGAAGTGGACGCTCGACAACATCGATCGGATGCGGGCGCAGTGCAAGCGGATGGGTTGGTCCTACGACTGGACCCGGGAAATCGCCAGCTGCACGCCGGAATACTATCGTTGGAACCAATGGTTCTTCATCCAGATGTTCAAGCGCGGTTGGGCCTACAAGAAGCTGGCCCGGGTCAACTGGTGCGAGGAGTGTCAGACGGTCCTGGCCAACGAGCAGGTCGAAGGCGGGCGCTGCTGGCGCGATGGCAGCAAGGTGGTGGAGAAGGAACTGGAACAATGGTTCTGGGCGATCACCCGATATGCCGAGGAACTTCTGCAGGAACTGGACCGGCTCGAAGAGTGGCCCGAGAAGGTGCTCACCATGCAGCGCAACTGGATCGGCAGATCGACCGGAGCCAAGGTGCGCTTCGCCATCGAGGACTCTGAGCATTCCATCGAGATTTTCACCACGCGCCTGGATACCATCGGAGGCGCCACCTTCCTGGTCCTGGCCCCCGAGCATCCCCTGGTGGCGGAATGGTCCGACGACCCGAAACACGGCGCCGAGCTTGCGGCATTCGCCCAGGAGATGCGTTCGCAGGATCGTGAAGCCCGCATCGCCGAGGAAGGGGAGAAGCGGGGGGTGTTCACGGGCCGCCGTGCGATCAACCCCTACACCGGTGAGCGAGTGCCCATCTGGGTTGCCAACTTCGTCCTGCTGGAATACGGCACCGGCGCGATTATGGCGGTTCCGGCCCACGATCAAAGGGATTTCGAATTCGCCACCAAGTACGATCTGCCCATCCGCATCGTCGTCGAGTCCGACGAGGTCGACGCCCACAGCCGCCTGGATCATGCCGTTCCCGCCTACGGCACGGTGATCAATACAGGCGAGTTCTCCGGATTGAGTTCCGACCGAGCCCAACAGGTCATGGCCGAAGCGGCCGGCCGACAGGGGTACGGCGAGGCCGCGGTCACTTATCGGCTGCGCGACTGGGGCATCAGCAGGCAACGTTATTGGGGGACTCCGATCCCCATGATCCTCTGCCCCGACTGCGGCTCTGTTGCGGTGCCCGAAAAAGATCTACCCGTTCTGCTGCCCAAAGTGGAAGGCATCCCGGAGGGCGGATCGGCCCTGGCCTCGATCCCTGAGTTCGTGGAGGCGGCTTGCCCGAAGTGCGGGGGTCCGGCCCGCCGCGAAACCGATACCATGGACACCTTCGTGGACAGCTCCTGGTACTTCTTTCGCTACGCCGATCCACACAATGACGAAGCCCCCTACGATCCGGCCATCATCCGCCGCTGGTTTCCCGTCGACATCTATATCGGCGGCATCGAACACGCCGTCCTGCACCTGATCTACATGCGCTTCTTCTGCAAGGTGATGCGCGATCTGGGGCTGGTTGAATTCGACGAGCCCGTCACCAAGCTTTTCACCCAGGGCATGGTCATCAAGGATGGCGCCAAGATGAGCAAGTCTCTGGGCAACGTGGTGAGCCCGGACGAAGTGGTACGGGATCACGGCGCCGACGCCATCCGCCTTTTCATCCAGGTCTGCGCTCCGCCCGACGGCGAGTTGGATTGGAATGAAAAGGGGCTGGAAGGATGCTCGCGCTTTCTGCGCCGGCTCTGGCGCCTGCTGGGGCGCTGGGAAAAGCTGGGGTCGCCCGATCCAGGAGAGGCGCGGGAGCTGTCTGACCAGGCAAGACAGCTGTTGCGGAAGCTGCACCAGACCATCCGCAAGGTGACGCAGGACCTGGAGCGGATGTGCCAGAACACGGCCATTTCGGCGCTGATGGAGTTGCTCAATGCGGCATCGGCCTATGCCGAGGGCGACGACTGCGACCCGGCCGTGCTGGGCTTGGTGCTCAAGAATCAAGCTCTCTTGCTGGCCCCCTTCGCTCCTCATTTTGCGGAGGAAATGTGGCAGAGAATGGGAGAGGAGTCGTTCATCAGCCAAGCCGAATGGCCCGATTACGATCGAGAGCTGGCCCGCGAGGAAGAAATCCAGGTCGTGGTGCAAGTGAACGGGAAAGTCCGCTCCAAGTTCTCGGCTTCGCCCGAGATCTCCGGTACCGAGATGGAAACGCTGGCTCTGGAGGACGAAAGAGTAAAGGCCCATACCGCAGGCAAGAAGGTCCGAAAAGTGATCGTGGTGCCCAAGAAGCTGGTGAATATCGTGGTCGGTCCCTAGCCGCAAGACTGGCCGGATGCCGGCGTTCCCGCACCTCGCTACTTTTTC
>JBFGHG010000576.1:0-3407 GCA_041578395.1 Acidobacteriota bacterium | reverse complement strand
GAAGCCGTCGCTGTCGGTCAACTACGGGCTCTACTACGGGTTCACCACGGCGCCCATCGAGGCGGAAGGGAAACAGACCATCGCCGGCTTCGCCGGCACCAACACGCTGATCAACGCGGCGGACTACCTGCGCGAGAAGCTGGACACCTCGCTGGCCGGCGGCATCTTCAACCCCGACGTGGCCTTCTTCCCGATCGCCGACTCGGGGCAGAGCGCCGCCTACGACACCGACTACCGGAACATCTCGCCGCGCGCGGCCATCGCCTGGAACCCGTCCTACACGGACGGCTTCTGGGGCAAGCTGTTCGGGGACCAGAAGACCGTCTTTCGGGGCGGCTACTCGCTGCTGTGGGACCGGACCAACACGGTGCAGACGGTGATCATCCCCACGCTGGGCATCGGCTTCGCTCAGACCATCGCCGTGCGCAGTCCCACCAACGCGGCGGGTCAGCCCTTCCGGGTGGGCGTGGACGGACCCATTCCGGTGGCCGACTTCGGCCCTGCCGAGTCCCCCGTGGTGCCGCCCCCGATCTACTCCGAGATCCTCTCCTTCTCGGTCGACCCGGCCATCCAGGTGCCGCGCAACCACGTGCTGGACTTCACGATCCAGCGCGAGCTGCCCGGCAACCTGTTCATGGAAGTCGGCTACATCGGCCGCTTCGGGCGTGACCTGTACCAGAGCCTGAACCTGCAGCAGGTGCCGTATTTGGCGGTGGACCCGGCGTCCGGGCAGAGCTTCGCTCAAGCCTTCGACGCGCTGGCGGGGGAACTGCGCGCCGGCGTAGACCCTGCCAACGTCACGGCCCAGCCCTTCTTCGACAACGTCCTGGCTGGAACGGGCCTGGCCAACACCGCCGGGCTCGCGGCGTCGCAGCGGACCAACCTCATCAACGGCAACCTGAACAACCTCTTTCAGACGATCGACATCCTGCGTTTCATCGCGGGCCTGGATCCGTTCAACAACCTGCAGTCGCTGGACCTGTTCATGCGCACTTCGGCGGGCCGCTCCAACTACAACGGGCTGGTCTTCACGCTGCGCAAGAACTTCTCCGACGGCCTGGTGTTCGACTTCAACTACACCTTCGCCAAGAACCTGGACCAGAACGGCGCCTGGCAGAACAGCGCCGGCCAGGTCCCCAACAGCTTCGACCTCAACGCCGGCTACGCCCCGGCCGACTTCGACGTGACCCACGTGATGAACGTGAACTGGTACTGGGAGCTGCCCTTCGGCGTCAACCGGCGTTTCTCGGCCAGCGGCTGGAAGAACAACCTGATCGGCGGCTGGTTCACTTCCGGCATCGTCTCCTCGCGCAGCGGCCTGCCGCTGACCTTCTCGCAAGGCGGGCAGGGCTTCGGCGGCGGGGCGATCTTCGGCAACGCCGTGGGCGGCATCCCCCTGGCGGGAGTCGACGCGTCCGGCTTCGGCAACGACGTCAACAGCGGCGTGACCGGGTCGGGCGGCGTGGGCACGAGCAGCGATCCGGCCGGCGGCGGCACCGGGCTGAACCTGTTCAGCAACCCCGAGCAGGTGTTCAACAGCTTCCGCCGCATCCGCCTGAGCGAGGACACGCGCATGGGCCGCAACATCCTGCGCGCCCCGCCGCGCACCTCGCTCGACCTGTCCATCGGCAAGCGGACCACGATCGTCAAGACCGACAACCCGATCACCTTCACGTTCTCGCTGGATTTCATCAACGCGTTCAACGTGGTGCATTTCGACAATCCGTCGCTGTCGTTCACCAACCCGAGGGGCTTCGGCGTGATCAACACGCAGGACAACAACCCGCGGACCATCCAGATCGGTCTGAGGTTCGACTTCTAACGGAGGTGAGACGGGCATCCTGCCCGTCGTTGCGAGCAGGACAACCACGGCCTGGATGGGCTCCCCTCGTTGCTCGGCGGTCGTCCAGCCACTACACTCTTCACCACTCGAGAGGAGGTGCGCCGTGAAGAGTCGTTTGTGTCCACTGCTGGCCGTGCCGCTGCTTTCCACTCTCCTGCTGCCGGCGCAGGACCCGCCACCGCCGGCCAACCTGGCCCTCAACTACTGGCAGACCGTCTCGCCGCACAACGCCGCCGACTTCGAGCAGGGCCTGCGGGAGCACATGGCCTGGCGCAAGGAAAAAGGGGACCCCTGGGTCTGGAACACCTGGCAGCTGATCCGCGGCCAGCGGCTGGGCCTGTACTTCACCGGCTCTCCCGGCCACACCTGGGCGGACCTGGACAACGAACCCCTGGGTCCGGAAGCGGGCGCCCATTACTGGTCGACCGCCGGCAAGCACGTCGAGAGCCTCGGGGCGACCAACGGGATGACCTTGACCCAGTGGAGCCACCCCCCAACCGAACCACCCACCGACGGCACCTTGGGCCTGGCCTACGTCCTGCGTGTCCACCCCGACAAGGCCGAGCAGTTCCAGGACGGCGTGCGCCGCTTTCACGAAGCGGTGCAGAAGGCCGGCTGGGATACCCGCTACGTCTGGACTACGACGGTGACCGGCGGCCCGCCCGACATGGTCCTGGTCATCCCCACGCCCAACTGGGCCTCCATGGCCCCCAGCGCCACCTCGCCGCAGAAGGTGGTGGAGAAGGCCTTCGGTGAGGCGGCCGCGCGGGTCTGGTCCCAACAGCTGGCCGATGCTATCGCCTCGGAGACCGTGGAGGTGTGGCTCTTCCGGCCCGACCTGAGCCACGTTCCGTGAGATTCTTGCTGGTGATTCGTGATTGATGTCATTTTGAAGAGCTTCGAAGAACCCGACGAAGTCCGCCGGTTCGAGAAGGGGAAGTTCGAGTTGGTCACCCTCGGCTCCATGACCATCGGCCGCGCTACCTACCAGCCGGGCTGGAAGTGGTCGGTGCACGTGGCGCCGCTGGCGGGGGAGCCGCTCTGCTCGGTGGAGCACGTGGGGATTGTGCTCTCGGGGACGGCAACTGCGGCGTTCCAGGACGGACGGGTGATCGAGCTGAAGGCCGGCCAGCTCTTTCACATCCCACCCGAGCCGCACGACAGCTGGGTGGTCGGGGACGAACCGTACGTGTCGCTGCACTTCCTGGGGGCGGCCCGGTACACGCGGGCGGACTCGGATTGACGGAAGCCGGAGGCCGGCCCGGCGGCGGGCGATCGATCTGGCGCATCCTGCTGACCCTGCTGGGCCTCGCCCTGTTCGCCTACCTGATCTGGCGGGTGGGGCCCGGCCAGGTGGTCGAGAACATCCGCCAGCTGGGCTGGGGCCTGGGGGCGATCATCGCCCTGACCGCCGTCTCGCACGTGGTCAAGGCCGGCGCCTGGCATTTCGCCATTTCCCCCCGCCACCGATCCAGTTTCTCTCTCTTCCAGAAACTGCAGATGCGGCTGGCCGGTGAGGCGGTCACGCAGGTCACGTTCGCCGGCCACGTCTTCGGTGAGACCG
>JBFGHG010000575.1:0-3409 GCA_041578395.1 Acidobacteriota bacterium | reverse complement strand
GCAAAGCGGCAAGCCCGTCGGCGTCTTCCGCACCCACGAAGAAGCCCCCCGGGTGCTGATCGCCAACGCCCACCTGGTCCCCCGCTGGGCCACCTTCGAGGAGTTCCAGCGACTGGACCGACTGGGGCTGACCATGTACGGGCAGATGACGGCCGGCAGCTGGATTTACATCGGGACGCAGGGCATCCTGCAGGGGACCTACGAGACCTTCGCCGAATGCGCCCGTCAGCACTTCGGGGGCACGCTGGCCGGCCGGCTGGTGGTGAGCGCGGGCCTGGGCGGCATGGGAGGCGCGCAGCCGCTGGCGGCCACCTTCAACGGCGGCGCCTTCCTGGGCGTCGAGGCCGACCCGGAGCGCATCCGGCGGCGGGTCCAGACCGGCTACTGCGACCGAATGTCCACCGACCTGGATGAAGCGCTGGCGCTCGTGGAAAAGGCACGTTCCAAAAAAGAAGCATTATCGGTAGGATTTTCGGGAAATATTGCTGAAGTATTACCTGAGCTGGTGCGCCGCGAGGTCGTGCCCGACGTGCTCACCGACCAGACCTCGGCGCACGACCTGCACCTGGGGTACATCCCGGCCGGACATTCCCTCGAGGAGGCCGCCCGGCGGCGCGAGTCCGACCCGGACGGCTACCGGGCAGCGGTGCTCGATTCGATGGTGGCCCACGTGGAGGCGATGCTGGCGCTGCAGCAGCGGGGCGCCGTCACCTTCGACTACGGCAACAACCTGCGGGGCCAGGTGGCGGACCACCGCGGCTTCTCGGAGGCCTTCCGCATCCCGGGCTTCGTTCCCGAGTTCATCCGGCCCCTCTTCTGCCGCGGGTCGGGACCCTTCCGCTGGGCGGCGCTTTCGGGAGACCCCGCCGACATCGAGGCCACCGACCGGGCGGTCCTCGAGGCGTTTCCGGAGAAACGCTCGCTGGCCCGCTGGATCGAGAAGGCGCAGACCCAGGTGAAGTTCCAGGGCCTGCCCGCCCGCATCTGCTGGCTGGAATACGGCGAGCGCGCCCGCATGGGGGAGGTCTTCAACCGCCTGGTGAAGACGGGGGAGGTGAGCGCGCCGCTGGTGATCGGCCGCGACCATCTGGACACTGGTTCGGTCGCCTCGCCCAACCGCGAGACCGAGGGGATGCGCGACGGCTCGGACGCCATCGCAGACTGGCCGCTGCTCAACGCCCTGCTCAACACCGCCTGCGGCGCCAGCTGGGTTTCGCTGCACCACGGCGGGGGCGTGGGGATCGGCTACTCCATCCACGCCGGCATGGTGTGCGTGGCCGACGGGACCGCCGGCGCCTCCCGCCGGCTCGAGCGGGTACTGACCGCCGACCCCGGCAGCGGCGTGATGCGCCACGCCGACGCGGGATACGAAGACGCCATCCGGACGGCGCGCGAGCGGGGCGTCGATTTGCCGATGGTGGACTGACCGTGGCGCGGCCTTCCAGGCCGTGATTCCGGAATCACGGGCAGGGTGCCCGTGCCACTCGAAGACCGGGATGCCAATTCTAGCCAATATCGGCGAACTCGTCACCTGCGCCCCCGGCGAACCTCCAATTCCCGACGCCGCCCTCGTCTGGCGGGAAGGGAAAGTGGCATGGACCGGCCCGCAAGCCGATCTCCCAAAGGAATTCCGGGGATTCGAGCGCCACGACGCCCGCCGTGCCCTGGTCGTCCCCGGCCTGATCGACTGCCACACCCACCTGGCCTTCGGAGGCTGGCGGGCGGACGAATTCGAGCAGCGGCTGCGCGGCCGTTCTTACCTCGAAATCGCCCGCGCCGGCGGCGGCATCGCCTCCACCGTCCGGGCCACCCGCAGCGCCACTCACGATCAACTTCTCCAACGTTGTCGAAACTTTGCGGATCAAATGCTGAAGCTGGGCGTAACCACGGTCGAGTGCAAGAGCGGCTATGGCCTGGAGGCCGCCAGCGAGCGGAAGCTGCTCGAGGTCTATCGCGAGCTGGGCCGGCAGGGGCCTCAGCGGATCGTGGCCACCTTCCTGGGCGCGCACATCGTCCCGCCCGAGTACCGCGACCGCCGCGGCGAGTACCTCGAGCTGCTGACCGGGCGGCTGATCCCGGAGGCCGCGCGGGAGGGACTGGCCGACTTCTGCGACGTCTTCGTGGAGCAGAGCGCCTTTACTCTGGAGGAGGCCCGCCGGATCCTAGAGGCCGGGCAGGCGCACGGGCTGGGCGCCAAGCTGCATGCCGACCAGCTCAGCGACGGCGGCGGGGCGCAGCTGGCGGCCGAACTGGGCGCGGTTTCGGCGGATCATCTGGAGTTCATTTCAGCGAAAGGAATCGAGGCGCTGGCCTCCGCCGGAGTGGTGGCCGTCCTGTTGCCTTTGGCCACCCTCTATCTTCGGCAGGCGCCGCTGCCCGCGGCCCGGCTGTACGAGCGGGGAGTGACGGTGGCGGTGGCCACCGACTTCAATCCTGGATCCGCCCCCAGCTTCCATCTGCCGCTGGCGTTGCTGCTGTCCTGCACGTGCAACGGCCTGACTCCCCTGCAGGCGCTCGAGGGCGCCACGATTGAGGCCGCCCGGGCTCTGAACCGGCAGCACGAACTGGGGTCGCTCGAGCCGGGCAAGGCGGCCGACTTCGTCCTGCTGGACGCCGCGGACCTCAATCACTGGCTCTACCACTTCCGCCCCAACTGCTGCCTCGAGACGTGGATCGGGGGCCGGCGCGCACACCCCTCGAGAGCGCCTCGGGATCACCGCTGAGGCCCCCGTGGCTGTGGTATCGTACGGCTTTTCGCGAGGAGCCTTGCTGGTGGCGCAGGCGGCGTTGAGAGTCAGAAAGTACGGGGGGACGTCGGTCGGCTCTCCGGAGCGCATCCTGAAGGTGGCCTCCGACCTGGTCGAGAGCCAGCGGCGGGGGGTGGCGCAGGTGGTGGTGGTCTCGGCCATGGCGCGGTCCACCGACGAGCTGCTCGCGCTGGCCCGCCAGGTGAACCCGCGTCCGCGGGCGCGGGAGCTGGACATGCTGCTGACCACCGGCGAGCAGGTGTCCATCGCCCTGCTGGCCATGGCCGTAGACCGGCTGGGCGCCAGCGCCCTCTCGCTGACCGGGGCGCAGTGCGGCATCCTCACCGACGGCAACTTCTCGCGGGCCCGCATCCGCGACATCGACACCTCCGCCATCCACCGGGCGCTGGAGCCGGGCAACATCGTGATCGTGGCGGGCTTTCAGGGCGTCACCCGCGACCAGCAGATCACCACCCTGGGCCGGGGCGGCTCCGATACCACCGCCACCGCCCTGGCGGCGGCCCTGGGCGCCGCTTCCTGCGAGATCTACACGGACGTGGACGGGGTGTACACGACGGACCCGAACGTGTACGACCGGGCCCGCAAGCTCGACCGGATCTCCTACGACGAGATGCTCGAGCTGGCCAGCGTGGGCGCAGATC
>JBFGHG010000574.1:0-3423 GCA_041578395.1 Acidobacteriota bacterium | reverse complement strand
TGACGAATACAAGGCATCCTACGGCCAGACGCTGGTGTGCGGGACGGCCCGCCTGGGCGGCTTCCCCGTCGGCATCGTGGCCAACCAGCATCACCGCATTCGCACCGCCGACGGCGAATACCAGTTCGGCAACGTGATCTACGTGGACAGTGCGGAAAAAGCAGCCCGCTTCGTGATGGCCTGCAACCAGGACTGGCTGCCGCTGGTGTTCCTGCAGGACGTCAACGGGTTCATGGTCGGCAAAGAGAGCGAGCGGGCCGGGATCATCAAGGCCGGAGCCAAGCTGGTCAACGCCGTCAGCAACAGTCGCGTGCCCAAGCTGACCGTGCTCATCGGCGGCTCCTTCGGAGCGGGCAATTACGCGCTCTGCGGCAAAGCCTACGACCCGCGCTTCATCTTCGCCTGGCCCACCTGCCGCTACGCCGTGATGGGTGCCGAGCAGGCCGCGCGCACCCTGGCCGACCTGCGCGTCCGGCAGCTGCAGAAGCGGGGCGAGGAGGTGGACGAGCCGGCCCGCCGGGAGATCTTCGAGACCATCCGCGACAAGTACAACCGCGAACTCGACCCGCGATACGCGGCCGCCCGACTCTGGGTGGACGCCATCATCCGTCCCCACGAAACGCGCCAGGCCTTGATCCTCGCCCTGGAAGTCGCCTCCCTGAACCCCCACCTGCCGGAATTCAAGACTGGCGTGCTGCAGGTCTGAGGATGGAATTCCGGAACCCTGCGGAGACTCGGGACCGGACAGTTCGAAGGATGGGGAAAGGGGAAACGCGCCCACGCCAAGTCTCAGAGAGGCTGAAAGAGGCTGGAAAGCGTAAAGCCCGCTCCTCCCTTCCCCAATGGTGCTCACGCGGTTTCTCTGGAAACCTCACACCGAGGGGGAGGTTATCAGGAGGGTCTGACAGGAAATCGGCACCGGCATCCGTGCCCGTGATTTCGAACTTCCGCACGAGGCCCAAGCCGTGCCGGCTACTGGTAGAACTCCACGGTGAAATCGTAGCGGTCCAGCACCTCGTAAATCCGCCGCAGCGCCAGCGGGCTGTAGGGCGACTCCTCGGGCGGGGGCTGCTGCTCTACCGCCAGCCGGATCATCTCGGAGTTGGTCTGGACGCGCCGCTCGTTGAGATGGACCACCACCCAGTGGGTGCCGGCGCGGGGCGGTTCCTGCGGCGAGATCCGCATCGTCATGCCGAGCAGCTTCAGGATCTCCGCCTGGCGGCGCCGGGACTTCAGCAGGTCGTCCAGATACTGGACCAGGTCGGCCGCCATCCAGCCCAGGTCCCGGAACTCGAGGGTGTAGTAATTCGCCCCCTCTTTCACGCTGAACAGACCGGTGGTCGCCATCTCCAACCCTCGAATCTATCATCCGTCGCAGGCTTGCCGAAGTCCTGTCTCGGTTGCGTCCGGGCGGGGAAAAAGTCGTTTTGCGTTTTGGCCGCCACTTCGGTACAGTGCTGCACCACGAAAAAGTAGGCTGCTCGAGGTTTTGGGAGAGGAGATCTCGATGATTCTGGCAGTGACGATCTGGTTGATCACGCTGGTGACCGCGGTGGCGTTCGCGGGGCGATACTGGTGGTTTCCGCCCTCGGCGGCCAGCCACGGCGCCGCCCTGGACGGACAATTCGTGATCACCCTGCTGGTGACGGGTGTGGTGTTCATCGCCGCTCAGGTGGCGCTGGGCTATCTGCTGATCCGCTACAAGGACAAGCCGGGAGCGCAGGCGAGCCACAGCCACGGCAGCACCAAGATGGAAATCGTCTGGACCTCGGCCACCGCCATCCTCTTCTTCCTGATGGTGCTGCCCGGACAGAGCATCTGGGCCGACCTCTACATCCGGGAGGCGCCCGCCGACGCCCTCCAGATCGAGATCACCGGCCAGCAGTTCGCCTGGAACATGCGCTATCCCGGACCCGACGGCCAGTTCGGACGGACCAGCCCCGAGCTGATGGACGACTCGGCCGGCAACCCGGTGGGCCTCGACTTCGAGGACCCGGCCGCCACCGACGACCTGGTGCTCCCGACCATGGCCATTCCCGTCGACCGTCCCATCGAGCTTCTGCTCCGCTCCAAGGACGTCACGCACTCGTTTTTCGTCCGGGAACTGCGCATCAAGCAAGACACCGTGCCCGGCCTGATGATCCCGTTGCGCTTCACCGCCACCGATACGGGTCAGTTCGAAATCGCCTGCGCCGAGTTGTGCGGGCTGGGGCACCATCGCATGCGTTCGTTCATCGACGTCCTGTCGGAGGCGGACTACCAGCAGTGGCTGGCGGACATGTCCGAATAGGGGAGGAAACTAGAGCCCATGTCTGATACTCACGCCGTCCATCACCCGCCGCCTTCGGGCTTCATCCAGAAGTACGTCTTCAGCAAGGACCACAAGGTCATCGGCATCCAGTACTTCCTGCTGGCGCTCTTCTCGGTCTTCGTGGGGATGGCGCTGTCGATCCTGATCCGCTTCAACCTGGTGTGGCCGGGGACCGAGGTGGGGCTGCTGGAGACCCTGTTCCCGCAGGGAGCGCCCGGCGGAATCATGACCCCGGAGTTCTACCTGGCCATGCTGACCATGCACGGCACCATCATGGTCTTCATGGTTCTGACCACGGCGCCCCAGGGGGGCTTCGGGAACTACTTCCTGCCCATCCAGATCGGCGCTCTGGACATGGCCTTTCCCACGCTGAACATGCTCTCCTTCTGGCTGACCTTCGTGTCGCTGGTGGTGCTGATGGCGGCCTTCTTCGTGACGGGCGGCCCCCCCACCTCGGGTTGGACGGCCTACGCACCCCTGAGCGCCCTGGGAGAAGTCGCCGGACCCGGGCTGGGGACCGGGCAGAACCTCTGGATCATCAGCATCGCCATCTTCTGCGTGGCCTCGCTGCTGGGGGCGCTGAACTTCATCACCACGGTGCTGGATTTGCGCACCAAGGGCATGACGCTGATGCGCATGCCGCTGACGGTCTGGTCCTGGTTCGTGACCGCCATCCTGGGCCTGCTGGCCTTCGGAGTGCTGCTGTCGGCCGGGGTGCTGCTGCTGCTGGACCGGACGCTGGGCACCAGCTTCTTCATCCCCGGGGGCCTGGTGGTCAGCGACCAGATGATCGATCACACGGGCGGGTCGCCCCTGCTCTGGCAGCACCTCTTCTGGTTCTTCGGCCACCCCGAGGTGTACATCGCCATCCTGCCCGGCATGGGCGTCACCTCCCAGATCCTCTCGGTCTTCTCGCGCAAGCCGGTCTTCGGCTACCGGGCCATGGTCTACGCCCTGTTCGCGATCGGTATCCTGGGCTTCATGGTGTGGGGACACCACATGTTCATGAGCGGCATGAGCCCCTACTCGGCCATCGCCTTCTCGCTGATGACCACCGCCATCGCGGTCCCCTCGGCGATCAAGACCTTCAACTGGCTGGGGACCATGTGGGG
>JBFGHG010000573.1:0-3425 GCA_041578395.1 Acidobacteriota bacterium | reverse complement strand
CTGCGGGAGATTCCGCCCGACGACCCCCGCCTCGGGGAGGGAGACACGATCTACCTCACGGTGGCCGACCGGCGCGGGATGATGGTCTCCTGGATCCAGAGCAACTACGTGGGGATGGGCAGCGGCCTGGTCCCGGACGGCCTGGGGTTCGTGCTGCAGGACCGCGGGGCGCTGTTCGCGCTGGATCCGGGCCACCCCAACGTCTACGCGCCCGGCAAACGCCCGTTTCACACCATCATCCCCGGCTTCGCCACCCGGGACGGGCAGCCCTGGCTCAGCTTCGGGGTGATGGGAGGGTCGATGCAGCCGCAGGGGCACGTGCAGATCCTGTGCAACCTGATCGACTTCGGCATGAACGTCCAGGAAGCCGGAGACGCCGCGCGTTACAACCACTCCGGCAGCAGCCAGCCGACCGGCGAGGTGATGACCGACGGCGGGTCGGTGGCGCTCGAGAGCGGGGTGCCGGCGGAGGTGCGGCTGGAGTTGGCCTACCGGGGGCACCGGCTCAGCGGCAGCCGGGGCGTCTTCGGGGGATATCAGGCGATCTTGTGGGACGCAGAGAAGAAGGTCTATCACGGGGCGTCGGAGATGCGGAAGGACGGGCAGGCGGTGGGGTACTGAAGCAAAATCTCAAACGGTCAAATTTCAATTTTCAAGTAAATTTCAATTTTCAATTCTCAATGTTCAAACGGCTGAGTCTTTGTGGGCACGGGCATCTTTCCCGTGTTTCAGACGGGGCCGATGTCTCGTTTGCGTAGATATTGGTCGATCATGACGGCGGCGATGTTGCCGGTTCCGGTGGCCACCGACACTTGCTGGGTCATCGGCCGCAGATCACCCGCGATCCAGACTCCGGCGACGTTGGTGTCGCCTCGCTGGGACTTCGGCTGGGCGTGGTGGCCGCTGGGGGCCATCTCGACGCCCAGCTGCCGAGCAAGGTCGGTGCGGCCTCGTGCCGGGCTGGAGACGAAGAAGGCGTCCGCTTTCAGGGCCGTGCCGTCGGACAGGCGGAGTTCGCGCAGGATGCCCTTGGAGCCGACCAGTTCCTGAATTTCTCCCGTCACCCCGCCGATGCCGCGCGCGGCCAGGCGGCGCTCCCACTCCGGCGGCAGCTCTTTCTCGCTGGTGAGCAGCAGGCGGAGTTTTTCCGTGTTCAGATGAATCCCGGCGGTCAGTTCCGCCGGCCCGCCCCCCACCACGATGCAGTCGTACGCTTCAGGCCTCACTGCCAGGTGTCGTTGCGCGTGATGGTGCCTCCGGCCGGCGTGGTGAACGTCCGGTTGGAGCCGCTTTCCCAGACCACGTTGCCGCCGTCCTTCTTGATGTACTTGTACTCCACCCAGGTGGAGGCGGGCAGCTGCACCGAACCGCTCCAGATCGGATAGCCCGCGGCCGACAGCGGGACGGCCTGGTTGGTGTTCCAGCCCCCCAATTCGGCCAGGTTGCCGATCACGAACACGTTTTGACCCCAGTAGGTGGTGGCGTTGACGTTGAAGTTAACCGTGACCGTCGAGGGCCCGTTCAGCTTGGCCCCGGCGTGGATCGCGGCCGCGTCCCAGGAGGCCACCGAAAAGCTGGCCGTGCCGTCGCCGTTGACGGTGATGGTCGGGCCGCTGCAGGAGGAGCCGTCGAAGTCCCCTGCGATCACGTTGCAGTATTCGCCGGCGGGCATGCCGGTCTGCAGCGTCTGGTTCAGCGAGTAGCTCTCCTTGTTGAGGACGACGAACCCCTTGTCGCCGCGTCCGAAGGCGATCTGGTTGCCGCCGTTGGTCCACCAGTTGGAGACGTAGAAGTCCGAGGCGGTGTGGTTGCGGAAGGCCACCATGTTGGCGATGGGGCGCCAGCGGTGCTCGCATTGCCACTGGCTGCCGAAGCAGTTGACCGTCCCGTCCGGGTTGTGAACGTCCAGGGTGTTGCCGCCCGCGTCCGAGGGCGGCCCCTGGTCGGAGTCGGAGAAGTCGTAGCTGGACATGACGCGCGGATAGCCGTAGGGCCAGGCCAGCATGAAGACGTTGGCCAGGTCGTACAGCGCCCCGTCCTGGTAGGTGATCACGTTGCCGGAGCCGCCGTGGCCGCGCTGGTTGTCGTGGTTGTCCACGAAGGCGACGGCCTTGTCCGAGGCCATGAAGCCCCACCCCTCGCCGAACTGGTTGGCCCCGTTGAACCAGGCCAGCAGTCCGGTGCGGAAGGTGTTGCCCAGGTCCTGTCCGTACTTGAACTCGGTCACGTCGCCGTTTTGGAAGTACTCCGCAGCGGTGATCGGTTCCCCGCCCTGGTCGATCACCTCCTGGTAGACGTAGGGACCTCCCGTGACTCCCGCCAGCACGGCGGCGATGTCGCCCGAGTCTATGTGCTTGGCGGCGTCGATGCGGAAGCCTTTCACGCCCAGCCCCACCAGGTCGTTGAGGTAGTCGGCCAGCCGCTGGCGCACGTAGCCGGCGCCCGTGTCCAGGTCGGCCAGGTTGAGCAGCTCGCAGTTTTGCACCTCCCAGCGGTCGCCGTAGTTCTGGATGTCGTTGTTGCCGTTCAGCCCGCAGTAGTGAAAGTCCCACCAGGCGTAGGTCCCGGGGTAGTCGTAGTGGGAGTAGGATGAGCCGTTGGAACCGGTGGCGCTGCCCTCCTCGCCGGTCATGTGGTTGATGATGGCGTCCACGTAGACGTCCACGCCGACGGCCGCGCAGCGGGACACCATGTCGGCGAACTCGGCCCGCGTGCCGCTGCGGCTCTCGATCTGGTAGCTGACCGGCTGATAGCGCTGCCACCACGGATAGCCGGCCACCACGGCGTGCTCCTGAGGCGGGGAGACCTGCACCGCCGAGAATCCGTAGGGACCCAGGAACTCCTCGCACTCCTCGGCGATATCGCTCCACTTCCACTCGAACAGGTGGACCATCACGGTCCGAGGAGGTGTCTGCGCCGCCAGGGGAGACGCCAGCAGGCCGAGGACCAGCCCGAACAACAGCACAACAATCAGAAAACGGACCTTCTCGTGCATCGGACTCCCATCCTTCCCCGGGGTCGGCACACACACCTGCCCCGGACATGCCCCGAATCTCTGATCGTCTGGAAGCCGCCGGCCGAATGCTCCTCTTCGGCGGCAGCGTGAGGTGACTGAAAGCGCGCAGGATAGCCGTTGGGGACGGCGCCTGTCAACTACGATCCAGACTCCGGGGTCCCGCCCATCTGCGCAGACAACCGCTCCAGTTCCGCCGACAGCGCTTCCACGATCTGCGGGTGGGCAGGCGACAGGTCCTCGCTCTCCCCGGGATCCGATTCCAGGTCGTACAGCTCGACCGCAAGGGGTCGGCTCTTGCCCAAAAGGTTTCGCCGGGCGCGGTGCAGCTTCCAGCGGCCACGCCGAATCGCCTGGGGGATCTCCCGCCAGTAGTAAAGGAGCGGCCGATCCCACGAAGCGGACCCCGGGT
>JBFGHG010000572.1:0-3433 GCA_041578395.1 Acidobacteriota bacterium | reverse complement strand
GGAAGGCCACACGGACTCGGTGGGCTCGGCCGAGTACAACCAAACCCTCTCACAGGCGCGCGCCGAAGCCGTGCGCCGCTGGCTGCACGAAAACGAGGGTATCCCGCTGCGGCTCCTGGCCGCCCGGGGCCGGGGCGAAGAAGCGCCGGTTGCCTACAACACCATGCCCGACGGCAGCGACAACCCGGCCGGACGGGCCCAGAACCGCAGGGTCGAGATCAGCTTCGCGGACCTTGGTCCCGTCGCGGCTCCCCAGGGTGCCTCGGTGGTGCTCGAGCCGGGCAGCCTGAGCGTCGGAGCGGGTGGCGCGCAGGTGCGAATCAGCGGCGCGGCGGGCAGGCCGGTCGACGGCAGCGTGCCGGAAGGCGCCTGTGCCGAATTCTGCAATCGCTGGAGCGAACTGGACGACGCCGAGATCGAGTGCGTCACCGGAGCCCTGATGCTGAGCGGGTACGGCGTGTACTCCCACAACGCCTGCCTGGCGGTCGATTCGACCCCCGGCTGCAGACTCTGCTGGCAACAGCTGCAGGTCAGCGAGCAGGACTGTACCCGCGTCAGCCGGCTCTGCGTGGCGCGGCCTTCCAGGCCGTGATTCCGACCTGGGCGAATCACGGGCAGGGATGCCCGTGCCACTGCAGCTACAGCGTCTTCAAATACTCCAGCAGCGCCCCCACCTGCGACTCGTTGATGCGCTGCTCGATCGTCGACCGGTCAGCCACAGGGTCCAGCCCGCTCGTGTCGGGGCACAGGTTGCCTCCGTAGCGGTGGCCCGCGTTGGACCTGCCGGGCAACGCCGTGTCGAACTCCTTGACCAGGATCGTGTCGTGGGCGCTGTAGCGCTGGGCGGGCCGCTCGGCCCATTCGAAGCCCACCAGCGCCTCGTCGAAGTGGAGGTTGCCGCGCACGAACTTCTGCGGGCGCGTCTGGGCGCAGATCAGGTGCGCCAGGGTGGGCACCGAGCCGTTGTGCAGATAAGGGGCCTGGGCCCAGACGCCGTGCAGCATGTCCGCCTTGTAGCCGTTGGTCCCCTCCTTGACCCGCCGGGGGGTGTCGCGGAAGTAATCGTCCATCCGCCGCTCCCAGTCCCCTTCCGGAACGCACCAGTCCGCGCCCGGTTCGCCCGCGTGGTTGGCGCCATGGATGTGGCAGGCCTCGAAGACCAGCGCCGCCAGACCGAAGCGCGACACGCTCGTGTTCAACAGGGTCCGATTGGGGTCGGTGCCCAGCTTCGAGACCGGGTAGATGGTCTCGTTGCGGGGCTTGTGGCAGCTCGCGCACTGAGTGTTGAAGAGCGCCTTCCCCTCGGAGGCCTTTGCCAGATCGACCTCGAACGGATAAGGGACCGGCGGCAGGTGGTCGATCAGCGGGTTGAGGGGCTCGTGGATGCGCACGTTGACCTTGCGGGGATCGCCCGTGGCGGAGGTGCCCGAGGCCAGGGTGCGGGAGGCCGCTCCCTGGTTGCCGTCCCAGTTGGCGTGGACGCGGTCGCGGGCCCAGACGACGCTCTTGATGTCGATCGCCGCGGGCAGCTTGGGCGCCCAGGCGGAGACGTTGTCGAAGATCCGCTGGCCGGCCGCCTTGGAGTCGCTGACCGGCTCCGTCATGCCCGGGATGTCCTCGGGCAGGCCGTTGGCCGTAGAGAATCCCGTGAAGATCGGGTTGTCGGGGTTGTCCCGCCGGATGAACTCCAGGTAGCTGTCGTCGGGACGCCGGGTGTGGATCGCCACCAGGCCCGAGGCGATCCCGAAGGCGTCCATCTGGCCGGGCCGGTCCTCCAGCACGTCCGGGAGGTCGGCGGTGTAGGAGTTGTTCCTGGCCACCACCTGGTAGATGAAGTGCGTCTTGACGCCGCTGCCGATCAGGTCCTGCATGACGGCCGGGAACTGGTCGGCCACCGCCAGCGTCTGGAGCTTGGCGCGCGCCACCTGGGCCGGCGACGGCCCGTAGATCGTCTCGGGGCGCTGGCGCGCCTTGTCCAGCATCTCGGTGTAGAGCGCCCGGATGGCCCCCGTGTCGGGCTCGATGCGGGCCGGGTCCACGCGCGCCCTCGAGGCGGGGTCGAAGCCCGATTTCACCAGCGCCGCCGCCGTCAGCATGATCAGCTTGGAGTAGTATTGGGCCTCCACTTCGGTGTTGGGCATCCCGGGGAGAAACTTCATCTTTCCCGACACCATCACCCGGCCGACGTGGCAGCCCGCGCAGGAGAAGAAGACGCGGTCCAGCCCGCTGGGCTTGCCGAAGGTGGGCAGATCCCGGTTCCAGTCCTCCTCGCTGTCGTGGGCCCGGATCTTGGCGATCAGCAGGCTGGTGTTCCTGAAGATCCGGCGCGCCAGCAGGCGCCCGTCGGTGACCACCCTTTCGGCGTCCGACAACGGCTCGAAGGCCTTCGGGTTCTCGTAGACGAAGCCGTAGGGCAGGGGCCACTTCCGCTCGGCGGGAGGCAGCGCCACGCCGTCGGCGTAATCGTCCGGGTGGGGTCCGAAGCCGAGATGATCGATCGTCCAGCGAGGGCCTCCGGGGAACGCCGCCTCCCGCTTCCAGATGCGGGCGATCCTCCTCAGCGTGGCGTTGTCGTGATCCGGGTCCAGGTCGAAGATCGTCTTCAGGAGCACGAAGGGGACGCCGCCGAACCCGACCGGGCTATCGCTGAACCAGGCCCATCCCAGCCGCGGGTGTTGTCCGCTGCGAAAGCCGTATTCGGCGGCCCGCTGCGGGTCGGTGTCGTCGAGGAACCCCGCGATCGCCTCGTCGCGTTTGCGGATTTCGGAGGGCCAGTCGGTGACGGCCTCTCCGTCGACCCAGGAGACGATCCCCTCGCTCTGGTCGTCCTCGAGTGGACCCAGCAGGGCCCCCGTGTCGGATTTCCGCTGGCCGGCGTAGGGTCCCGGCTCGGTTTCGGTTTGCGAAGGACAGCCGCAGACGGCCACGGCCAGGAGCAGGACGATCCATCGGGGGTGGCTCACTGAGATCGACATGGCGAATTTCCTCATGGAAGTGGCACTCACGGCCAGAAGCGCCGGGTCGACCCGGTGTCGTCGAACTCGAGCACGAACGAGCGCGCGTACAGCTGCAGGTCGTCCAGCTGCAGGTGCCCGAAACGCCGCTCTACCGGAAAGGCCGTCTCTCCCTCTCCCGGCGCCGGCCGCCGCAGGCCCTCCAGACCCAGCAGGGCGATCATCGACTCCACGACTATGACCGGGGAGACGTACTGCCCCAGGCAGGTGTGGCGGTTCCAGCCGTATTGCAGGTAGTGCTCAGGCGGGCGTCCCAGCACGAAGGAGTCGGGCTCGGGTACGTCCTTCATGGCCGACCCGTGGGAGGCGAAGACCAGCGTGCCCGCCCGGATGGGACGGCTGCCGGCCACCTGCGCCCCGTCCCGCGCGCACTTGCGCAGCAGCACTTCCCCCTGGGGCTGCAGCCGCAACGCTTCCAG
>JBFGHG010000571.1:0-3435 GCA_041578395.1 Acidobacteriota bacterium | reverse complement strand
TGGGCCATGGGCGTCTGCGTGGCGGACACCGACGGCGACGGCTGGCGCGACCTCTACCTGACCGCGCTGGGGCCCAACCTGCTGCTGCGCAACCGGGGCGACGGCACCTTCGCCGACGTCACCTCCGCGGCCGGGGTGGGCGATCCGGGTTGGGGAACCGGCTGCGCCTTCGGCGACTACGACCGGGACGGCGACCTGGACCTGTACGTGGCCAACTACGTCCGCTTCGACGCCTCCGAGATCCCCGCCACGGGAGAGAGCGGACGCTGCAAGTACCTGGGAGTGGACGTGTTTTGCGGGCCCAGCGGGCTGACCGGCCAGCCCGACGTGCTCTACCGCAACGACGGAGACGGGCGCTTCACCGACGTCACCGCGGAGACGGGTGTCCGGGAGCCAGGGTATTTCGGTTTCGGGACGCTCTTTTCGGACCTGGACGGGGACGGCTGGCTGGACATCTACGTCGCCAACGACTCCACGCCCAACCTGATGTTCCTCAACAACCGGGACGGGACTTTCCGGGAGAGCGCGCTGGCGGGCGGAACCGGCTTGAGCGAGGACGCCCGGGCGCAGGCCGGCATGGGGGTGGACGCGGGCGATCCGGACAACGACGGGCGGATGGACCTGTTCGTGACCAACTTCTCGCGCGACCACAACACCTTCTACTCGAACATCGGCGAAGGGGCCTTCTTCGACCGCAGCAACGCCGCCGGCCTGGCCGTCCCGTCCCGCGAGATGCTGGCCTGGGGCACCGGGTTCGTGGACCTGAACAACGACGGGTGGCTGGATCTGTTCGTGGCCAACGGGCACGTCTACCCGGAGGTGGACGGGTTCCGCTCGGGGACGAGCTACCGCCAGCCCAACCAGGTCTTTCTGAACCAGGGCAACGGCAAGTTCCGGGAGCTGGAGGCAGCGGCGGGGGACACGGCGGCCCACAAATCGAGCCGAGGTGCGGCCTTTGGCGACTACGACGACGATGGCGACATCGACGTGCTGTTAATCAACAGCGGCGAGGCCCCCGACCTGCTGCGCAACGACACCCCCGGCTCGAACCACTGGGTGGTGCTGCGCCTGGTGGGGAAGGCCCCCAACCGCGACGCGATCGGGGCGCGGGTGGTGCTGGAGGCAGGGGGACGGCGGCAGCTGCGGGAGGTGCGAAGCGGGGGGAGCTACCTCTCGCACAACGACTTTCGGCTGCACTTCGGGCTGGGGAATGAGGAGCGGGTGGACCGGCTGGAGGTTATCTGGCCGGACGGGTCCAGCACGGTTGTGGAAGGGATGGAGGTGGACCGGGCGGTGACGATTCGGCAGTAGCCTGGCGGCAGGTGCATCGTGCCGATTCGCGACTCGATCCGGGGGGCGCGCTCTGTGCACGCTTGATCTGAAGCGGTTTGAAGGCAAGTGAGCGCGAGGGGGACCGGTACTCAGTCCTCACCCATGCCCGAGGACAGTGAGTAGACCGTGATTGCGATCCAGATGCCCGTCATGATGAAAACGGCAATCCCAAAAGCAAAAATTGTAGTGTCGGACATGTCAGCGGCCTCGACCGATCAGTTTGAAAAAAATTCCCAGGCTGATGACTGACGGCACCCAGATTCCGACGAAGACGCCCGCATCCTTCTGCCCTGTGAACCACAGGTACACTGACAGCAGAAAGGACACGAAAGCTGCCCCGAGGATCAAGAAATCTCTTCTGTGCATGCTCCTCCTTCTGAATTGGCCCACGGTTTCCGGCCCATTCCTGCCGAGCACCGGGCCGGAGAAACTCGCGTTGGGCGAATCGCCGGGCAGCTTAACACTCCCGATCGAATCGTGCACGCTCCGGAGGCCGTCGCGACGCCCCTCTCGATTCAGAGACGATTCTGGCAGTGACCGCCTCGCCCGTTGAGGAGGCGGGGCGGGCCGGCTGGCGGTATCAAGGAGTAGCTTTACGCTCCCCCGGGCCGGACGCGCGATGCCTCCGGCCCGGGTTGCGGACCCAGCAGGATCAGAAGGTCAGCGTGATGCCTCCCATCGCCTCCAGCCAGGTCGTGGCCTGACCCAGGAAGTCGGGGAGGGTTCGACCGCGGACATCCGCCCGCAGTCCCACGGGTCCCCAGATGGTGGGCACCTTGAGGCCACCGCCATAGCTGACGGTGAAGAACGTCTCTGGCTCGAGCAGCGGGATCGGGAGAGGGGTCACGAAGAGCCTGCAGCGTTCCGCTCAGGTAGAAGATCACCACAAAACTCGAGATCCACATGGCACCTCGGGTTAGTCCCATGGGTCACCTCCTCTTTCCAAGAGTGCACGAGCTATCCAGGAGTCTGTTCGCGGACGCCGAGCAGGCCCGCCACTGGGCGGAACGGCGCTGCCACGAGTTGGACGCGGGACGCCTACTGGAGGACCTGCTTTGCAAGCAGGGGGTTCGGCGGAGCAGGTTCGATACGCCATCGAGACCCAGAACGAGCGAGATTGCCGGAAGCGGCCGGGGGTTTTGCGGCTGATTCCTGGCTCGAGGCCCTCCGGCGACTCAGAGCCTCGGGCGGTAGAAGTGGGCGGTCGCGCAGCACGGCCGGCCGGCTGCCGTCATTATCGGCTTCAAAGACGAGGACGACAGGTTCGACTACCGTCTGGAGAACGACGAGCGCTTCCTGGCCGGAATCGAGCAGTCCAGGCGCCAGGTCCGGGAGGTCGATACACCCTCCTCGAAGATCTCACCGATTGACGGGTTCGAGCCAGTCGGGAAGGGCACGGGCGACGGGTAGCTGCGTTATTGCCGGATCCTGAAATCGACGCGCTGATCGAGGCTGGCGGACTTGACCTCGTCGGTGATCCGGAAGAGCACGCTGTAGCGGCCCGGGATCAACCCCGCGAACGGGATGGTCTTGTGGACGACCAGGCGGTCGGCGACGAACTCGAATTCGTCCTCCAGCGGCGTGAACGGAAAGACCTCGTGGGGCTCGGTCAGCTCCTCTCCCGGTGCCCCCCAGTAGAGCAGCGAGATCTCCACGCGCGCGGCCGGCTGCAGCGTCGTCTGGTCCACGCCCAGGTTGTAGACCTCGAAGAAGCTCTGCACGAACCCGTCCGCAACGGAGAACTCGTCGTCCTCGACGGGAGGCACCCGGTAGGTCGTCAACACGAAGGGTTCGCCGAACGAGTCTTCCTGGACGGGCTCGGCCCGAGGGGTCAGCATCAGCGTGCTGGCGTACAGCTCGGATTCCGGCTTTCGCCGCACGTGAAGGAGGTGATCGGTCGTGCTCAGCTTGCCGGTGGCCGGCTCCCGCACCACCAGGGAGAGCTTGTAGCGCCCCACCCGCAGCGGCAGGCGCTTCTGGTAGAAGGTCCGGCCCCGCTCGGCCGCATTCCCATCCGTTGGGAGGTCCCGCTGGACCGTGTCTTCGAAGGCGTACTCCAGCCGCCCGCCCAGCGTTTCCACCCTGCCGTAAATCTCCAGGAAG
>JBFGHG010000570.1:0-3439 GCA_041578395.1 Acidobacteriota bacterium | reverse complement strand
TGGAGCTGATTGCGCCTCTGCTGGAGGCGGCCGCCGGCGCCAAAGTGATCGTTCTGACCGGTCTGCGCGACCCGTCCGTTCACCAGGAGGCCGTGAGCCGCGGGGCGCTGGGAGTGGTGATGAAAGACCGCGCCTCGGAGGTCCTTCTCAAAGCGATCGTTCTGCCGCGCGGTGGCTTCGTGTCGTCCCACAACTGTTGCCAATCGCCATCGTAATCGTACTCGTAATCGCAATCGTAATCGACCCCATCTCGCAGGCCTTGGCGCCTGCTACACTTCAGCCGTGACGACTCCCCCCGCCGAATCAGCCTACCTGGGCTCCGACCCGGCCCCCTACCAGGGGGGCAAACTGCTGCACAACCTGATCCTGTTCGGCCGCGTTTGCCACGCCCTGGGCATGCAGGTGACGCCTCTGCGGATGGTGGAAGTCTGCCGGGCCCTGGAGCACGTCCGGCTCGCCGCCCGGATCGATTTCTACCACGCGCTGCGCGCGCTGCTGGTGGGCCGCGAGGCCGACCTGGCGGTGTTCGACGAGGCCTTCCGGCTCTTCTGGAAGGCCCCGGCCCGCGGCTGGACCCGCCTTGACCTGCGCTCGCTGGGGGAGCCGCCGCGCAAGAAAAGGACTCGCTTCCTCCCCGCGGCAGAAGGGGCCGACGAAGGCGAAAAGCCCGCGCGCCCGGCGGCCGAACCCCTGCTGCTTCCTACCTACAGCCCCCGGGAACTGCTGCGCCACAAGGACTTCGCCGCCATGACCGGCCCGGAGCTGACGGCCGCCCGGGAGCTGATCCGTCAGATGGAGCCGCGGCTGGGTGTCCGCCGCACTCGCCGGCTCGAGCGGGGAGCCCGGGGCCGCCCGGCGTTGCACCGGATGCTGCGCCGCCTGCTGGCGAGCGGCGGCGAGCCGATCGAAATCCCCCGCAGCCGGCCCAAGCTGAAGCGGCGCCCGCTGGTCCTGATCTGCGACGTCTCGGGCAGCATGGAGCGCTACACCCGCATCCTTCTCCACTTCGCCCACGTTCTCTGCACGCACCTGGGGCGGGTGGAAACCTTCGTCTTCAGCACCCGTCTGACCCGCATCACCCGGAGTCTGCGCAAGCGGTCGGTGGACGAGGCCTTGAAACGGGTCGGTTCGAGCGTGAAGGACTGGTCGGGGGGCACCCTGACCGGGGAGGCGCTGCACGCCTTCAACTACCGCTGGGGCCGGCGCGTGCTGGGCCGGGGGGCGGTGGTGCTGCTGGTGACCGACGCCTGGGACCGCGGCTCACCGGAGGAGCTGGCGGTGGAGATGCAGAGGCTGCGGCGGTCCTGTCATCGGCTGCTGTGGCTCAATCCGCTGCTGGGCGCGGACGCCTACCAGCCTCTGACGCGCGGGGCCCGGGCGATTCTGCCCTGCTGCGACCAACACCTGTCGGTGCGGAACCTCTCGAGCCTGGAGGTGCTGGCCCGGGAGCTGGCGAGGATCGATCCGGGTGGGCGGGCCCGGCCTTTGGCATAATCCGAAGTATGCGAGACATTCAGGCGGCGCTGGACAGGTGGGTGAAGGAAGGGAAGGCGGTGGCGCTGGCCACGGTCGTGGGTACCTGGGGATCGTCCCCCCGGCAGCCCGGCGCCCGGATGGCCATCGACGCGGAGGGCCGCATCGAAGGATCGGTCAGCGGGGGCTGCGTCGAAGGCGCGGTCGTCACCGAGGCCCTGGAGTGCCTCCAGAAGAAGCAGTCCCGCAGGCTGGAGTTCGGGGTCACCGACGAGATGGCCTGGCAAGTGGGACTCTCCTGCGGCGGGCGGCTCGAGGTCCTGGTTCAGCCGCTGGAGCCGGAGTGGTGGCGGCTCGTGTCCGGGGAGCTGGAAGCCGAGCGCCCCGTCGCCTCGCTGGCGTCCCTGGAGAGCGCAGAGGGCGGGGAACGGGTGCTGGTGGGAGCAGCGGGCGCCATCCTCTGGGCGCACCCCGGGCTGGACGACTCCGGGCGGCAGACGCTGGCCGGCGCTGCTTCGGAGGCCTTGCGCAATGGCCGGCCGGCTCAGGAAGAGGTGGCCGGCCGCCAGGTCTTCGTCGACTGTCTGCTGCCCCGCCCCCGGCTGATTCTGATTGGAGGCGCCCACGTGGCCGTGGCGCTGCAGTCGCTGGCCCGCCAGCTGGGCTTCCGGGTGATCCTGGTCGACCCCCGGCGCGCCTTCGCCACCCCCGAACGCTTTCCCGGGGCCGAGGCCATCCACCACCAGTATCCGCAGCACGTACTGCCGGCGCTCGCCCTGGACTCCAACACCTACGTCGCCGTCCTCACGCACGACCCCAAGATCGACGACCCGGCCCTGCTCGAGGCTCTGCCCAGTCCGGCTCCCTACGTGGGCGTCCTGAGCAGCCGCAGGACGCACCAGAAGCGGGTGGCCAGGTTGCGGGAGGAGGGACTCGAAGAGAGCCTGATCGAGCGCGTCCGGACTCCCATCGGCCTCGAGATCGGGGCGCGCACGCCCGAGGAGATCGCGCTGGCGGTCATGGCGGAAATCGTGCAGGTTCGGAACTCGGTTCAGGCCTGAGCGAAGATCAGGCGGACCAGGACCGCGGCGTCGGCCAGGGTCACCCGCCCGTCCCAATCCAGGTCCATGCCGGGCGAGCCGATGAAGCTGCCCCCGCCCACGTCCGCCACGTCCTCCCCGTCCCCGTCGGTCAGCTCCAGCACCAGCAGTTGCAGATCGCCCGCGTCCACTACCCCGTCTCGGTTGAAGTCGCCGGTGCCGAGCACCAGCAGGTCGGCGCGGGCCTCGTCGTTGCTGGTGTCCGGGTCGATGCCGGCCGTCAGCGCCCGCGCCCGGTTGACGATCAGCCCCCGCGCCTGGGCGCCCACGCGGAAGAACAGGGTCACGCTCCGGGAAGTGCCCGCCGCCATCGCCCCCAGCTGGCACAGCAGCTCGTCCGGCTCCTCCAGCTCACAGACTCCGAAGGTGTTGTTGAATCCCTCGAAGGCCAGGCTGGCGGGCAGCTCTTCGACGAAGCGGGCCGTCGGCGTCGATTGCGGGCCCTGGTTGGTCAGGGTCAGGGTGTAGACGACCTGGGCGCCGCGGCTCGCCGCCGCCGGCGACACCGTCTTGGCCAGCCGCAGGTCCGACTGGTTGATGGTCGGCACCACCAGCGTTCGCACGGTCGCGGTGTCGTTGTCCGGATTGGGGTCGAAAGTGGTGCTGCGGACCGTGGCGGAAAAGAGGATCGTCCCCGCCGCCGCGGGCAGTACGCTGATCGTCAGCTCGAAGGCATCGCCGCCGCGGATGGCGGAGAGGTTGCAGAGCACCCCGCCGGCGCTGGTCTGGCAGTTGGCGCCCCCCCCTCCCGCGGAGACGAACTCCACGCCGGCCGGCAGGGTCGCCGTCAGCACCACCGCGTTGGCCAGCGAGGCGGCCCGGTTCTCCACCCGCACCTGGTAGTCCAGCCGCTGGCCGATCGCCAC
>JBFGHG010000569.1:0-3444 GCA_041578395.1 Acidobacteriota bacterium | reverse complement strand
GAGCCGATGTCGCGGCCCCGCACGTTGACCTCGACCGAGATGCGGCGGCGGCCGTTTTCCCGGCTCACTTCCGCCGGCCCCCTCTCGACCCGGACGTCGGCCAGCTGGCTCAGGGGGATCTGCTGCCCCCCGGGCGCGCTCACCAGCAGGTTGCCGATGTCCTGCACGTCGTTGCGGTACTCGGGCCGCAGGCGGATCATGACGTCGAAGCGCCGGAAGCCCTCCAGCACCGTGGTGGCGCGCGTTCCCGCGATGGCGGTCTGAACGATCTGCTGCACGTCGGCCACGTTGATGCCGTGGCGCGCCACCTCGTCGCGGCGGATCTCGATCTGCAGCAGCGGCAGCCCCGAGATCTGCTGAGTGCGCAGGTCGGCCGCCCCGGGGACCGTGGAGATCGCCGCCGACACCGCCTCGGCCTGCTGGAGCAGTTCCTCCAGGTCGTCGCCGAAGATCTTGACCACCACGTCGGCACGCGCCCCCACGCCCTCGATCAGTTCCTGCATGCGGAAGCGGATGGGCTGCGACAGCGAGGCCGCCACTCCCGGGAACATCTCCAGGCGCTCGGAGATGGTCTCGGCCAGCTCCGCGGTCCCGACTCCCGAACGCCACTGCCGGCGCGGCTTCAGCAGGACGTAAGTGTCCGCCATCTCGGGCCCCATGGGGTCGGTGGCGATCTCGGGGCGCCCGATCCGGCTCACCACCGTCCGCACCTCCGGGATCTCCGCGAGCGCCCGCTCGATCATGGTCGCCTGCCGCACGCCTTCGGAGAGCGAGGCGCTCTTGAGCCGCACGTGGTTGATGGCGAAGGCCCCCTCGTCCAGCTCCGGCAGGAACTCCGAGCCCAGCAGCGGAAACAGGGCCAGGCACGCCACGGCCAGCACCGCGGCGGCGGACAGCGCGATCCTTGGGCGGTCCAGCACCGCTTCGAGCAGCGGGCGGTACAGCCTCACGGCCGTCTCGACCACGGGATTGCGCCGCTCCGGCCTGGCCCGCAGGAAGATGGCCGACAGTGCCGGCACCAGCGTCAGACTCAGCAGCAGCGCGCCCGAGAGCGCCAGGATGACAGTGAAGGCCATGGGGCGGAACATCTTCCCTTCCAGCCCGGCCAGCGAGAGGATCGGCAGGTAGGCGGCGATGATGGTGAGTTCGCCGAACTGGCTGGCGCGGCGCACCTCGGAACTGGCCTTCCAGACCACCTCCCGCCGCCGGCTCCCGTTGAGCCCGCCCGCGGAGTGCTCCCCCAGCCGCCGCACGCTGTTCTCGACGATGATGACCGCGGCGTCGACGATGAGTCCGAAATCGATGGCGCCCAGGCTCATCAGGTTGGCCGATACGCCCAGCAGGTACATGCCCACGATCGCGAAGAGCATCGACAGGGGGATGACGCTCGAGACGATCAGGCCGGCCCGCAGCTGCAGCAGGAACAGGAAGAGGACCCCCATCACCAGCAGGCCGCCTTCGGCCGCGTTCCAGACGGCGGTCGCCACCGTCTGCTCGACCAGTTCGCTGCGGTCGTAAAAGGGCCGCACGACCACCCCCTCGGGGAGGGACTCCTGGATCGCCTCCAGCCGTTGGCGCACGGCCTCGGTGACGGTCCGGCTGTTTTCGCCCTTCAGCAGCAGGGCGATGCCCATCACGGTTTCCCCGCGCCCGTCCCGGGTGGCCGCGCCGTAGCGGACCGCCGAGCCGAGCCGGACCTCGGCCACGTCGCGCACCCGCAGAGGGGTTCCGCCGCGCGCTTCGATGACGACGTTCTCGAGGTCCTCGATGCGCTCGATCAGGCCCAGGCCCCGCAGCAGGACCTGCTCTCCCCCGCTCTCCAGATAGCCTCCGCCCACGTTGCTGTTGTTGGAAGCGACCGCCCGCTCGAGGTCGGAGATGGAGAGGCCGTAGGCCAGCAGCCGCGCCGGGTCGGCCAGCAGTTCGTACTGCTTGAGGTACCCCCCGAAGCTGTTCACGTCGATCACGCCTTCCACGTTGCGCAGCTCCGGCTTGATGAACCAGTCCAGGACGGTGCGAAGCTCCATCAGCGAATGGCGCCCGGGCGAGTCGGGGTGGTTCTCGACCGTGAAGTGGAAAATCTCCCCCAGGCCGGTGCTGATGGGGGCCAGTTCGGGGGCGATGCCGTCGGGCAGGGACTGGCGGGCCTCGAGCAGCCGCTCCAACACCAGCTGGCGGGCCCAGTAGACGTCCACTCCTTCTTGAAATTCCACCGTCACCTGCGACAGGCCGAACTGCGAGATGGACCGGATCCGGGTCTTGCGCGGCAGTCCGCTCAGCGCCAGCTCGATGGGGACCGTGACGTAGTTCTCCATCTCCAGGGGCGAGAACCCCGGGGCCAGGGTGTTGACCTGCACCTGGTCGGTGGTGACGTCCGGCACGGCGTCGATGGGGAGCCGGAGGGCGGCCAGCAGCCCGAACCCGGCCACGCCCAGCCACAGCGCCACCACGAAGTAGCGCTGCTCGATGCTGAACTTCAGGATTCGCGCGATCATCGGGGTCCCCTGCTTTGGCTCAATGCGCGTGCCCTCCCCCCAGCTCCTCGCTCCGCAGCTGGGACTTCAGGGCGAACGCCCCGCGCGTCACGACTTCCTCGCCTGCCTCGAGGCCCCCGGAGACGGCCACCAGGCCCTGGCGGCGAAAGGCAACTTCGACCGTGCGGCGCTGGAAAATCCCGGGGCTGAGCAGGACGAACACGAAGGGACGGTCCTCCAGGGTGAGTACGGCCTCTTCGGGCAGGGCCAGCCGCTGCTGCCGCCGTCCGGTGTGGATCTCGGCCATGACGAACATCCCCAGCTTGAGCCGGTGGCCCGGATTGGGCGTCTCGCAGCGGACCTTCACGGTCCGCGTCCCGGGGTCGACCAGATCGCCGATAGAGCTGAGCCGCGCAGGAAAGAGGGTTTCGGGATAGGCTTCGCTTCGAACGCCCACCCGCTGTCCCAGCTCGAGTTCCTGCAGGTCCTTCTGGTGGATGTCGGCCAGCACCCAGACCGCAGAGAGGTCGGCGATGGTCAGCAACACCTGCTGGGGCGAGACGACTTCCCCCGGCGCCACGTCGAACTCGATGACGGTGCCGGAGAAGGGAGCCCGCAGCTCGGTCCGCGAGACGGGCAAGCCCCCCTCCCCCGGTGGCACGTTCTCGACCCGCTCGAGGGCTCGGTAGCGGCGCAGCTTTTCCCGGGTCAGCGCCAGTTCGGCCTGGAGCGACTCCAGGGACTCCTCGGCCTTGCGGAAGGCGGCCGTTCGAACGTCCAGCTCCATGCGCGAAATCGCCTCGGCCTGGTAGAGCGTCTCGGCCTGCCGCACCAGTTTCTCGCGCAGCTCGGCTTCGCTGCGGGCGGTGCGGGCGGCGGCCGAGCGGCTGCGGTACTGGTTGGCCAGCTCCCCCAGTTCGACGTTGTCGTAGTTGAGCAGGATTTGACCCTGGCGGACCCGGTCTCCCTG
>JBFGHG010000568.1:0-3446 GCA_041578395.1 Acidobacteriota bacterium | reverse complement strand
CAAGCAGCAGGAGCCGGACAACGTTCAGCTGAACAACAACCTCAGCACCGCCTACTACGCGAGCGGCGAGATCGACAAAGCCGTGCAGCTGCTGGAGGAGACGCTCACCCAGGTGAAGGACCAGCCGGAGGCGCTGATGAACCTGGGTTGGATCTACTTCGCCACCGACCGCTTCGACACCGCCATCTCCTACTGGGAGCGGCTGGTCGAGGTCCATCCCGGCTTCCAGGCGATCGAAGAGGTCAAGGAACAGCTCGAGAAAGCCCGGGCGCACACGCGCGGGGAGCACTCGGGATGACCGGCCTGTTCCGATTCCTGCTATTCCTGCTGCTGGCGCTGCTGGGGCTGTTCGTCAAGAACTGGCTCCGTCCCGAGCGCAGCATCCCCCGCCCGTCCCCCGGCGGAGCCGATCGGCCCCGGGTGACCGGCCGCATGTTGAAAGACCCGCAGTGCGGCACCTACGTTGCGGCCGAGCTGGCCGTCTCCGCCCAGGCCGGCGGTCAGACCCTCCATTTTTGCTCCCGCGAGTGCCGGGACCTGTACCTCGCGGCCCTGCAGTGATACAAGGAATCGGGCTTGTTCGCGTCGGCGCGCCGGTGGGCCGGCGGCTCGAGGCGCGCTGAGATTTCGGAGCAGTTCCTTTGAAAGTCGGCGTAATCGCCAAGACGCATCAGACCGGGTTCGCCGGACAGTTGCGCGAGAGCATCGAGTGGCTGGAAGGGCGCGGCTGCCACGTGCTGGTGGACGGCCGGGTGGTGGGCGAACTCGAGCTTCCCGCCCGGCTCTCGGTCGAGCGCGAGACGATCCCGGCCCAGGCGGACGTGATCATCGTCTTCGGCGGGGACGGCACGCTGCTGTCGGCCGCCCGCCTGATCGGCCACCACCGGGCGCCGATCCTGGGCGTCAACCTGGGCTCGCTCGGCTTCATGACCGAGGTCACCCTCGAGGAACTGCCGCTGGCCCTGGAACGGCTGCTGGAAAAGGACTACCGGGTCAGCTCGCGCTGCCTGCTGACCGTCGAGCTGTGGCGCTCCGGCCGCCGCCGGGAATCGCTGCAGGCCCTCAACGACGCGGTCATCAACAAGGGCGCCCTGGCCCGCATCATCAGCCTGGACGCCTACTGTAACGACGACTTCATCGCCAACTTCCTGGCCGACGGCATGATCGTCGCCACCCCTACCGGGTCGACCGCCTACTCGCTCTCCGCCGGCGGCCCCATCATCTTTCCCACCGAGAAGTCGATCGCGCTGACCCCCATCTGCCCGCACACGCTCACCAACCGCCCGCTGATCATCCCGGCCGAGTCCAAGGTCCGGGTGGTGCTGCGCTCCGGCGAGGACGTCATGCTGACCGTCGACGGCCAGGTGGGCATCGAGATGTCCGAAGGGGACGAGCTGCTCTGCACCCAGTCCGACCACCGGGTGGAGCTGATCCAGCCGGGGCACAAGAATTTCTTCGACATCTTGAGGGAGAAGTTGAAGTGGGGGGAGAGGTGAAGGGGTTCTCGAATCTCGTACCTCGAGATTCGTATCAAATCTCAAACTGTCAAATCTCAAATCTCAATTGAATCTCAATCTTCAATTTTCAATGTTCAAACGGCCCAATCCTGGCCGGCTCAGCTGGTCAGCTCGTTGAGGGCTTGTTGCAGTTCCTCTTTGGCGTGCTGCTGGTTGGCTCGTTCGCAGCGCTGGATGCCGTCCCGGTAGATTCGCTCCGCTTCCGCTTCTTCTCCCAGTTCCAGCATCGTCCGGCCGTAGTGCAGGTAGGCGGGGGTGTAGGTGGGGTGGTGTTCGAGGAGGCTTTGGAAGGTCTTGGCCGCCTCCTGGTGGCGGCCGGCGGTCTTGTATTCCATCGCCAGGCCGTACAGGGGAAAGGCTTCGTCCGGCTTGCGGGTGGCCATTTCCTGGAGCTTTTCTAACCGCGTGCTCATCAGCGCGTCACCGTCTGCTGGGGCACGGCGCTCAGGTAGGTCACCTGCAGGTCGCCGAAGAGCTGGAACCCGGCCAGCGGGTGCGTCGAGCGGATGCGCACGAAGCCCCCGGACTGCTCGCGGATCTCGGGCAGCAGCTCGGGGAGCAGGCGGGCCAGCTTCTGCCCCGGCGCCAGCGTCAGAAAGGCCAGCCCCTGCCGGCGGCCGTCGCTGGCAAAGACTTCGATGGTGGCCAGGGCGGCCTCCGGGTTGGGGTTGAGCAGCGTCAGCCCCGTGAAGATCCGGGGGGTCTGCGCCACGTGGCTGAGCAGGAACTCCCGGGCTCCCTCCTCCTGCAGCGGGAGCGCGGCCAGGAAGGTCCCCTCGTCGTCTCCGAAACGGACGCTGCCGGCCAGGTCCGACGACAGGCTGCGAACCTCGAGCCAGCCCACCAGGCCGCCCGACGGCAGGTCCTCGAACAGCTCGCGCACCGGCAGGTCGAGTTGCTCTGCCGCCCCCAGTGGAAACGTCACCTGGTCCAGCAGGCCGCCCGCTTCGTCCAGGGCCGAGGCCGACACCAGCGCTTCCGGACCCAGGTTGACCAGGTTGAGGTGGGTTTCGATCCGGTCCGTGGAGGCCAGCTGCGCGCCCAGCAGGCGCGTCACTCCCCGGGTCGCGCGCAGGCCCGCCAGACCGGCCCGCCTCCGGTCGTCCCCGAAGATCTCCAGACAGCCGATCGGGCGTTCGCCCTCCACCACCAGGTAGCCGTCCGCGGCTGCCGCGAACAGTTCCCGCACCTCGAAAGACAGCAGCCCGCGCCCCGCCAGCGTCCGCTGGACCGTGGCCGGGGGGCCGCCGGACGGGACCCAGCGGATCTCGACCGCCTGGGCCGCCGGTTGCGGGTTGACGACGTAGACTTGCGTGCGGGCTGCACCGCTGGTGGCGATTTCCGGCAGCAGACAGCGGTTGGACGTGACCGCCTCCAGCTGGCTCCCGTCCAGATAGGCCAGGTCGTTGGCTCCCAGCAGCGCGAAGCCGAGCAGGTCCGGCTGGGCGCCGGTCAGTTCCACCCAGCCGCTTCCGCCCAGCGGCAACAGGTCTGCCAGCAGCACCGCACGCTGGGTCCCCGGCTCGACGTTCAGCGTCGTTTCGGCCTGCAGCCGTCCGGCGTCGTCGTAGCGCCGCACCCTCACGGCCGACTCCGTCTGGCCCTGGGAAGGCCCGCCCGTGCCGGGAGGGTCGTGGACGTTGGCCAGAGCCAGTCCCAGGAACTCCTCGGCTCCGCCTGCCGCAATCGGCAGGAGCAGGGGGGGAGCGCCGGGGGAGGCGAATTCCAGGGCTCCGGTGTCGATCACGGCCACACCGTCGCCGTCTCCGTCCACCACCCGCTGCCGCGACCGAAGATCGCCGGCATCGGCTCCGCCTCCCGGGACGGGACCCCGGTCCACCGCCTCCGAGTCCGCCAGCAGCGAAAAGTCGAGCGAGTCGGGGGCCGCGAAGTGGGGAGCGCCGCGGTAGTTCCCGTTCCGGCCCGTGT
>JBFGHG010000567.1:0-3456 GCA_041578395.1 Acidobacteriota bacterium | reverse complement strand
GACCGATCCCCCTCCCAGCCACCATGACCGAAATCCCGCTTTTTCTCCCGACGGCAAGACGATCGCCTTCATTCGCGCCCTGTCGATCGACGTGGCGGACATCTACCTTCAACCGGTCTCCGGCGGCGCGGCCCGGCGCTTGACTCAGGCCGGCGAGCCCGTCAACAGCCTGGACTGGACGGCGGACGGCAAGAGCATCGTCTATTCAGCCGGCTCCTTCGAACAGTCGAGCCTGTGGAAGATTCCCGTGACGGGCGGCGAGCCGCAAGCGCTGCTGTTCGGCCAGCGGAGCTGGCAACCGTCCATCACGGGCAGCAGCCTGGTGTTCAGCCAGTTCGAGCGTGAGGACGACGTCTGGCAGATCCGGCTGGCCCGATCCCCGGACGATCCCCCTCCAGGCGCGGTCCGGTTGATCTCCTCCACGAAAAGAGACACCAACCCGCAGTTCTCCCCCGACGGCACGAAGATCGCGTTCTCGTCGGCCCGCTCGGGCACCTTCGAGCTCTGGGTCAGCGACGCGGATGGCAGCGGAGCCGAACGCCTCACCTACTTCGCCCCCCACAACACGGGAAGCCCCCGCTGGTCGCCCGACGGACGCCACCTCGCCTTCGACAGCCTGGCATCGGGCAACTACGACCTCTACGTGGTGAGCACCGAGGCCGGTCCCCCGCGGCAGCTCACCACCGACTCCGCCAGCGACGTCCGTCCCAGCTGGTCCCGGGACGGGGAGTGGGTGTACTTCGGGTCCAACCGGAGCGAAGATTGGCAGGTCTGGAAGGTCCCGGCGGGGGGAGGCGAGCCCGTTCAGGTCACCCGAAACGGTGGATGGGAGGCTTTCGAAGACCCGGAGGGCAGGTTTCTCTACTACTCCAAATGGCGGGACACCGACGGAATCTGGAGGATTCCCGTGGCGGGAGGCGCGGAAACGAAGGTGTCCGATCGAGGAAGCCAGGCGGCCTGGGCGCCGGCTCGAGAGGGGATCTACTTCGTGAGTTCGCGCGAAACGGCCAACCCCGTCCTCGAGTTTTTCGACTTCGCCACCTCGAGTGTGAAGCCCGTCGCCGTCCTGGACGGGAGCCACTCGCTGGGATTGTCGCTGTCTCCCGACGAGCGGAGGATCGCGTTCGGCCGATTCGATCAACTCAACGCGGATCTGATCCTGGTGGAGAACTTTTACTGAGGGCCGGCGGTCACCTTCGCGCCACGATCAGGAGGTGCATTTCGTCGCCGGGAACCGGCTCGTCGCCGGTCTCGGCGATGAGTTCCCTCAAGTAGTCCGTGCCGGCCCGCAACCCTTCCTCGCTCACGTAGGAGAACATCGACCAGAGCCTCTCCTCGGCGATTCTCAGGAGAGTGGACGGGCGCAACGTGTCCGGTTTTCGGAAGCTCCGGTGCGTGACGCGGCCGAAGCCGGCGTTGCCGAGCAGCCGCCCGAAGTCCGGCGTGTCCGGATAGATCTCCAGCATGAACGGCAGGAGTTCGGGAAACACCACGGTCAGGTCCCACCGCCGCCGCAGCTGTGCGTGCGAGAAGGTCTTGACGAACAGCGCGCCGCCCGGTTCCAACACCCGGCACAGCTCCCGGGCCACCTTCCCGCCCTCCCTCAGGTGGTGCCAGACCTGGGACAGGAAGGCGGCGCGAAGCGTCCGGTCGCTGAAAGGAAGGGCTTCTCCTTTTCCGCGCAGCCAGTGGACCCCGGTGCCGTCGGCTTTGCCTCGGGCGTAGCTCAGCATCACGGGCGAGAGATCCAGGCCGACCACCGAACAGGGGAGCAACCGGGCGAAGGGAGTGGAGAACAAGCCGGTTCCGCTGCCCAGATCGAGAAGCCAGTCCCGTTCACTGAGCGAGACGTGATGGGTGATCTGCCGAGCCCAGAACGCAGCGGACTCGAAGCTGCGGCCGGCGTCGTAGTCAGGCGAAACCTCCCGGAAGTGTTCGGAGGAGGCTTTTCGCCACCGCTCGGCGTGGAACTTCTCCTTCCCGGTCACTCGAGGGCCGCCGCGAGTTCCCGGATCTTCTGGACGGTCCGCCAGTTCCGCGCCGTGGACTGCACACCGAGGTGCCGGTCGACTCCCGCCGCCAGTTTGGAGCGGCCGATCCCGTCGGGGGCGTGCAGATAAAAGACGTCGCCCCTGAGGAGGAACCGCTCGGTGGGGGAGCGCAGCGCATTCAACGCTTCGAGGTCGGGTGCATCCGGCGGGCTGGCCAGGAAGCACAGGTGCAGGGTCTTGGGCTCCCCGGCGGCCTCGGGGAACGGGTTGGCCCGAATGGCTGCTTCGAATCGGCCCGCGGTCATTGCAAGGACCCGGGGCCGGAACCCGTGGCGCTGCTCGATGCGATCCGCGATGCGGTCCCCCAGCGTTTTCCCGTCCGTTCCGGAAAAGCGGAACACGACGTTTCCGCTCTGGATGTAGGTCTTGACGTCTTCCAACTGCAACGACTGGAAATCGCGCACCAGTTCCTTCATGGGGAGGACGTTCTTCCCGCCCACGTTGATGCCGCGAATCAGTGCGATCCAAATCGACATGGCTCCTTCCGATCTGGCCGTGCGGCTTTGTCGCGCCCACGGCATCCCACTTCCGGAAGAATGGTACCAGTACACTCCGAGAAAGCCCGCAGATGTGTGCGAACGAACGGCGGCAGGCACCGCGACGCGCAACCACCTGAACTCGTGTCCCGCTCGTCCAGTGCGGAAAAATTCCCCACCTCTCTCCTTGCCGGGGAGCCGCGCAGCTCCCGAAGAAACCCTGTAAGTACCTCAATCACAAATGTTTTCGCCTCCAGCTCGAGGTTCGGCATGGGCCTTGCACCTCCTCCGGCCCGCGGACGGTCGGCTCGAAAAAGAGGCCGTCCGTCAGTGTGAGACCGCAACCAAACGAGAGGAGAAACAGCTATGCCACAATCGACCTTGAAGATTGTCGCCGCCGCTTCAGCGCTGGCGCTGTTCGTGTTGGCCGCCTCGGCGAGCGCCAATGTGTGGAACAAGAAGACCGTCGTCACCCTGGGCGAGTCGATCGAGATCCCGGGCGCCGTGCTGCCCCCCGGGACTTACGTCATGAAACTGTCCGACTCCCGCTCCAACCGCCACGTGGTGGAGTTCTGGAACGAGGACGAGGACGAGCTGATCGCCACCACGCACGCCATTCCCAATCGGCGTCTGCAGGTGGAGGGCGACACGATCCTGAAGTTCTACGACACTCCGGCAGACCAGCCGGAAGCCCTGCGCGCCTGGTTCTACCCGGGTGACAACTACGGGCAGGAGTTCGTCTACCCGGACGACCGCGCGGCCGAGATCGCCAGCTTTGCCGCGCGCAACGTGCCCACCGACCGTGAAGGCACCCGGATGGCCCGCAATGCCCGCGGCGAAGAGATCGACCTCGAGCAGGCCGGCATCGAGAACGAACAGCAGGACCGGCGGCAGACCGTGCAGAGTACGCGCCGCTCGGTGACCAGCTT
>JBFGHG010000566.1:0-3459 GCA_041578395.1 Acidobacteriota bacterium | reverse complement strand
CGGGATCTCCAGGTTCTCGTAGACGGTCAGATCGTCGATCAGGTGGTAGCTCTGGAACACGAAGCCGAAGAACTGCTTGTGCAGCTCCGTGCGCTGCCGGACGTTGAGCCGGTGCACCTCCTGCTCGCCGAAGTGGTACTCGCCTTCCCAGTCCCCGTCCAGCATCCCCACAATGCTGAGCAGCGTCGTCTTGCCCGCTCCGGACGGCCCCATGATGGTGATGAACTCACCCTGGCGGATGTCCAGGTTGATCTGGCGCAGGACGTAGGTCCGGCCGAAGCCGGTGCGAAAATACTTCTCCAGGTTTCGTAGCCTGATCATGTGCTCGCCTCGGCGGCCGCCACGACGGGATCGAACCGGTTCGCCCCCGGAAGGGCCGTGCTCAGACCGGCTGAGCGCTGCTCTCCTCCACCACCTGCCCGTCGAACAGGTGCACCGAGCGGTCCGCGTAGGCGGCGTAGCGCGGGTCGTGGGTGACCATGCAGATGGTCGACCCGGCGCTGTGCAGCTCGCCCAGCAGGCTCATCACCGCTTCGCCGTTTTGCGAGTCCAGGTTTCCGGTGGGCTCGTCGGCCAGCAGGATGGACGGATCGCCGACCAGGGCGCGGGCCACCGCCACGCGCTGCTGCTGGCCGCCCGACAACTGCGAAGGGTAGTGCTTCATGCGGTGCGCCATCCCCACCCGCTCCAGGGCGTTCTGCACCCGCTGCTTGCGCTCGGCCGAAGGAGTGCCCCGGTAGGTCAGCGGCAGCTCGACGTTCTCGTAGACGGTGAGGTCGCCGATCAGGTTGAAGTTCTGGAAGATGAACCCGATCTCACGGTTGCGGATGCGTGCCCGTTCGGCCAGGTTCAGGTTGGCCACGGGATTGCTGTTGAGGAAGTACTCGCCGGAAGTGGGAGAGTCCAGCAGTCCGAGGATCGAGAGCAGGGTCGACTTGCCGCACCCCGAGGGGCCGGCGATGGCGACGTACTCGCCCGACTGGATCTCCAGTTGCACGCCCGCCAGCGCGTGAGTCTCGATCTCGTCGGTGTAAAAGACCTTGGTGACGTTGTCCAGTTGAATCAGCGCTTTTTCCGAAGCCATTCCTTCATTTCCCTCCACTGCCACGGTTTCATGCCAAAACTATACGCTTCGCGAACCGAAAGGGTTCATATTCGTACGGATCAGTTCAAGCTGACCCGGTCCACTTCGTCGTAGCGCGACATGTCCGAGGGGATCACTTCCTCGCCGGGCCGCAGCCCCTCCACGACTTCGATGGTGTTGACCGAGGAGCGCCCCAGCCGTACCTGCACCCGGACGGCCTGGCTGCCGTTGTCGACCAGCTTGAAGAGGCTGATCAGGCTGTCGGCCTGCCCGTGGGCCGGGCGGCCCATGTAGACGATGTTTTCGATACGCTCGATCTCCACCGTCCCGTCCACGCTCAGGTCGGGCCGCACCCAGGAAGGAAGCGGGCCCTCCAGGTCGACGTCGACCGTGACCGCTCCCTCGCGAACGGCCGGGTCGATGCGGGCTACCAGCCCGTTGAGTACGTCGTTGCGGGCGTCGACGCGGACCTTCTGGCCGATGGTGATGTCCTTGGCCTGCGTCTCCGGGATGCGCAACTCGGCGATCAGGGTCTCGGGCTGCGCGATGCGCGCCAGGTTGCCGCCTGCCGGGACCTGCTGGCCGACGTCCACCGGGACCTCCTGCAGGACTCCCCGTACGCCGGCCGGCACCCTCAGGTTGGCGACCTCTTCGAGCCGCAGTTCGTACAGAGCCTTGCGGCGCTCGATTTCGGCCCGCTGCGAATCCAGCTGTGCTTCGGTCGACTGGGCGCGAATCGCGAGTCGCTCCTTCTCCAGCCCGTTGCGGACCTCCAGGGTGTCGGCGCGGACCTTGGAGAGCTGGTAGTCCAGATCGGAGACCAGGTTCTCGGCCGCCAGCTTCTGGTTGCGGTCCGCCTGCAGCTTGGCCTGCTCGTAGTCGGCTTCCACCGCCGCGGCCTGCGCACGCTGGTTGAGCAGCTCGCTCTCGAGGCGCACCTGGAGGTCTTTGAAGTTGGCCTCCGCCTGCTTCAGCTGCCACTCGGCTTCCAGCGCGTCCAGCTGCAGCTGCGGATTGCTCAGCTCGAGGATGATGTCGCCCGGCTGGACGTCGCGGCCGGCCTTGATGAAGATGCGCTCCACCCGGCCGTCCACGCGCGCCGGGACCCACCAGATCTGGTCGGGCACCAGCGTGCCGGGGCCGCGCACCTGGCGGACCATCTCGCCCTGCTCGACCTTCCCCATCCAGAGGTTGGCCCGGTCCACCGACGGCGCCGCGGGCTCCAGCTGAAACAGCCCATACGTCACGGCCCCCATCGCCAGGGCCACCACGATGCCCAGCACCACCCGCTTGATCATTTTCTTGCGGGCGACTCCATGTCTCGGAATGTCCACCATCAGTTTCTTCCTCCGATCGCCAACCCTGGAGCACGCCCGGTGCCAGATCCCGCGGCTTCTGGACAACTCCCTTGTTTTCCAGGGGTTGCGCTTCACGAGCGGGTCCAGCTCCAGAGTCCGCTGGTGTCCGCTTCCGATACACTCTACGGCGAAACCGAACAGCGGGTTCGAAGAGAAACGCTTGCAAGGCGGCGGGAAGATTCGTTATCAAGAGGCATGATCTGCAATCCGCGCGGGGCGCTGGCCGCCCTTTTCCTGCTGTACGGCGCCTGCTCGGCCGCCGCCACCGACGAGATCCAGACGCTTTCGGCCACCGGCGACCGCCTGCAGGCAGCCTTCAACGAACGGGCGGACGCGGCCCGCCTGGTCATGGTCTTTTCGCCCACCTGAGGGAAGTGCCTTCGGGGGGCCTCCGAAGTACAGCAGATCCTGGACCGGCATCCCGACCTGGACGTTTCCGTGCTCACGCTCTGGTGTCCCATCCGCCCGCAGGACAACCGGGGCGCCGCGGTGGAGGCCACGCGCTACCTGACCGACGCGCGGGTCCAGCACTTCTGGGACACCTGGAAGTTCAGCATGAACGAGTACACCCGCCTGCTCCGCTATCCGCGCGGCCAGGAAGCCTGGGACATCTTCGTCCTCTACGGCCCCGGCCGGCGGTGGGAGCAGGGCTCGCCCCAGCCGGAGACCTGGATGCAGAACCACGGCCTGGATTTCGGGGCGAAGTACGACCCGGCACGGTTGGAGGAAGCGCTGCTCGCCGTGGCGAAGTGACGTCCGGACCGCTTCATCAGGCGTCCAGGATTTCCTCGGGGACTTCGACGGTCATCGCCAGCAGCGCGTCGGCGAGCGTCTTTCCCTGCGGATCGATCCGCAGCGAGACCGTGCCTCCCCCGCCCAGCGATTCGTGCAGCAGGAAGTTCAGCGCCAGCAGGTTGGGAATCTCGTAGCGCTGGACGGGGCCCTGGCAGATCTCGCCAAAGTATTCCTTGACCCGCTCAGCCGTCAGCTCGGTGCGTATCCAGCGGTAGATTGATT
>JBFGHG010000565.1:0-3465 GCA_041578395.1 Acidobacteriota bacterium | reverse complement strand
TCGAATCGCGAGGTGGGGGCGCGCAAGATGCGGACGGTCTGGATCCCGATCGTGCTGGAGGAATCGCCGTGAAACCCGTCGAGGCGACCGACCTCTTCCGGCGGATGTTGTCTCGTTCCTCCGCCCTGCACGTGATCAGCCTGCTGTTCGCCTCCGCCCCCCACCGCCGCGCCGAGGTGACTGCCTTGCTCGACGAGCTGTCCGACGACGCCTTGCGCCGCGCCGCGCTGACCGCCGTACGGGCGCCGGAAGGCGAAATGCAGGAGCTGTTCGGGCCCGGCGGGTCGGTCTCGCCGCGGGAGGTCGCCTACAGCCGGGAGGACCCGGGGCGCATCCTGGCCGACCTGCAAGGCTTCTACGAGGCCTTCGCCTACCAGCCTCCCGCCCGGGAGCCGGCCGACCATTTCTCGACCGAGGCCGGCTACCTGGGCTATCTCGAGCTGAAGTCCGCCTTCGCCTGGGCGTCGCGCGAGGACGAGTCCTGGGAGGTCGCGGAGAAAGCCCGGGGGAGCTTCTTCTCCGCCCATTTCGGGCCCTTCGCCCGGGCGTTCAGCCTGCGCCTCCTCGAGCTGCCCGATCACCACTTTCTGGACCTGGCGGGGCTGCTGCACGAGCAGATCGACCGCATCGAAATCTCGCCGGCCGCCGACCGCTCCTGATCCCCGTGGCACGGGCATCCTTGCCCGTGGTGGTGCGGCGATCGGAATCACGGCCAGGAAGGCGGCGCCACATGGTTTACAATCGAGACTCTGGAGAGTGGGGAGGAGGTAGGAGTGGTAATGAAGCGCGCGGCATTCGTTTTGGCGTTGATCTTGACGGTTTCGGCCTGCACGACCGACGAGGGAAGCCTCGACCAGACGGTGGTGACGGTGGACAACCAGGCGGAAATCTACCAAAGCATCCGCACCGGCAACGAGCTGACCGGAGAGGAACTCGAGCTGCTGCAGGCCTACCTGAAGCGCCAGCAGCTGCCCGAGGGCACCTATCTGCCGGCGGGCAAGACGGTGGCTCAGATGATTCAGGAGCAGCGGGGCTTCGAGGAGGGCCTGGCGGCGGGCGGCGGGGAGAGCCCGTCCGAGCCGGGGGTCGAGCCCTCGGCCGAACCGACGCCCCCCGGCGGGCAGCAGCTCGTCCAGACCCAGCCTGCACGGCCACCGGCCCGGCCCGCGGGCACCCGGACTCCCCCGCCGTCGGGCGCCCCCCCGGCGGACGCGGACCTGAGCCGCTCCCCTTCGCTGCTCGAGCCGACACCCGAACCTGCGCCCGAGCCGCCCGCCGTGGAACCGGATCGGCCCGTGGAGCGAGCCGTCGAGCCCGAGCAGAAGGTCGAGCCAGCCACCGCAGTGGTCCCCTCTGGCCACACGATGCGGGTCCGCCTCGAGGAGTCCCTGAGCAGCCGGACCAGCAGCGCCGGTGACCGTTTCGACGCCTCGCTGGACAAGGACCTCGTCATCGACGGGCACCTGCTGGCGCCCAAGGGCAGCCGCGTGGTGGGACGGGTCACCGACGCCAAGTCCTCCGGCCGGGTCAAAGGCCGCGCCAGTCTGGCCATCACGCTGGAGCGGATCGTGGTGGAAGGCGAGAGCTACGCGCTGAACACCGGCGTGATGGGCTTCGAAGCCGACCCCACCAAGAAAGAGGACGCCAAGAAGGTCGGCATCGGCGCGGGCGCCGGAGCCATCATCGGAGCGATCGCCGGCGGCAAGAAGGGCGCCGCCGTGGGAGGAGCGATCGGCGCCGGCGCGGGGACGGGCGCGGTGCTGGTGACCCGGGGCCAAGAGGTGGAGTTCGGCGTCGAGCAGGCCTTCGAGTTCGAGCTGCGCCGCGGCGTCGAAATGAAGATCATTGGCCGGTAGCCCGCACGCGACGGAAGGCGGTGGCTTGCAACCGCTGTGTTCCGGCCGGCGCGCCGGCCGGCTTCTGTGCGCAGCGCTGATACTTTGGGTCGGGTCACCCGGGTTGAGCGCCGAGTGCCCACCCGTCGAGGTCCGGGATCCGAACGGCAACTACTTCGTCCCGGGAGTCCAGGGCGAGATCGTCTACCGGCGTGCGGCCGGGCGTGAGCTGGCTCTGGACGCCTACGTGCAGCAGGGCGGCGAGACTCGCCCCGGCGTCATCGTCGTGCACGGCGGAAACTGGACCTCCGGGAGCCGCGCCGCCTACGTCGGCCAGCTGCTGGAGCTGCTGACCGAAGCCGGCTTGAACTGGTTCTCCGTCGACTACCGGCTGGAGCCGGAATACCCTCCGTCAGCCGCTCTGGACGACCTGCGCGCGGCCCTGGAGTTCGTCCGCTGCAACGCCGCTCACTTCCGGACCGACCCCGAGCGGCTGGGTTTGCTGGGCGAGGACACCGGGGGAACGCTGGCGGCGCTGCTGGCGTCGGAAGAGCCCGCCGGCGTGGGTGCGCTGGTCACGCTGGGAGCCGCCTTCGAGCTGGCCGGCGAGCGGGAGCGTCTCTCGCCGCTGAGCTCGGTCCGCAAGGAGATGCCTCCGATTCTGGCCATCCACGGCAGCGCCGACAGCGAAGTGCCGCGGCGGCAGGCGAACGACTACTGCCGCGCCGTCCGCGAGCACGACGGCGACTGCCGAGTGCTGGCGGTGCCGGGCGGAATTCACCGGGCCGAGAACTGGCTTCCTTCCCAGTGGGGATACAAACGGGAGCTGGCCGCCTGGTTGCGGAAGACGCTCGACTGCCTACCCTGCGCTCATCAGCCGCACGAGTCGCCGCGCCTGCGCAAAGACATCGTGTTCCAAAAGGCAGGCGACCTGAAGATGGACGCCTGGATTCCCGAGGGAGCAGGCCCCTTCCCCGCCGTCGTGCTTGCGCATGGAGGAGGCTGGGAGGCGGGGGACAAGGTGACGTACCTCACGCCGCTGCTCGAGCCGCTGGCCCGCGCGGGCTTTGCCTGGTTCTCCGTCGACTATCGCCTGACCCCAGACGTCCGCCACCCCGCACAGCTCGAAGACCTGCGCCGGGCCATCCGCTTCGTCCGTGCCCGCGCCGCCGACTTCCGCGTGGATCCGAACCGAATTGCGCTGGTGGGAGAGTCCGCCAGCGGACAAATGGCGCTGCAGGTTGCCGGCGGTCCCTGCCCCCCGCAGGCCCCCGCTCCCGACTTCGTGGATCGGCAACCGTGCCACGTGCAGGCCGTGGTCTCTTTCTACGGCGTCTACGACCTGGAAGAACTCGTCGAGGGACCCGCCGGACTCGGGCTGCTGCGCCGGCTGTTCGGGCTGGAGACGCTGGACGGCGAGGCGCGTTCGTTGCTGCGGCAGTATTCGCCGCTGCACCGCGTCCACGCCGGGATGCCTCCCGTGCTGCTGATTCACGGGACGGAGGAGTTCCTCTGGAAGCAGGGGGTCCGCTTGCGGGACCGGCTCCGGGAGCTGGGGGTCGAACACGAACTGCTGGCCCTGGAGGGGGCCGGACACGGACTGGAGAGCTGGGAGGGCCGTCCGGCCTTC
>JBFGHG010000564.1:0-3468 GCA_041578395.1 Acidobacteriota bacterium | reverse complement strand
TCGAAACCCTGCAGCTGCTCCCCTCCAACCGCAACCTGATCGGGGCCAGCATCGAACTGCTCGATCAGCCCGAACGCGAAACCCGGCTGCGGCGGGCACTCCAGGACATCCGCAACGGCTTCGACTACGTGCTGATCGACTGCCCTCCCTCGCTGGGCATCCTGACGCTCAACGCACTGGTGGCCGCCGACTCGCTGCTGATCCCCATCCAGTGCGAGTACTTCGCCCTGGAGGGCCTGAGCGAGCTGTTGGGGACGCTGGAGCGCGTCCGGCAGACCCACAACCCGGGCCTGCGGATCGAAGGGGTGCTGCTGACCATGTACGACGAGCGCCTCAACCTCTCGGCCCAGATCCAGGCCGACGTGCGCAACCACCTGGGCCCCCAGGTCTTCGAGACGATCATTCCGCGCAACGTACGCCTGGCCGAATCCCCCAGTTTCGGCAAGCCCGTCCTGCTCTATGACGCCCGCTGCAAGGGCGCCAACAGCTACGTCCGGCTGGCCCGGGAAATCATCGCCCGCACCAACGGAGGCCCCTCGAACCCATGAAACGCAAAGCCCTGGGCAAAGGACTCGACGCCCTGCTGGGAGCTCCGCCGCCCCCCGCCATCGGCCTGACCCAGATCCCGATCGAGCGCATCCACCCCAACAGCTTCCAGCCCAGGGTGCAGTTCGAGAGGTCGACGCTGGAGGAACTGGCCGCCTCGATCCGCGAAAACGGCGTCCTGCAGCCGATCATCGTGCGCCAGGCTGGCGGCGAGTACGAGCTGGTGGCCGGAGAGCGCCGCTGGCGGGCGGCACAGCTGGCCGAGCTGCCGGCCGTCCCGGCCCTGGTGCAGGACCTCTCGGACGAGAAGGTGCTGGAGGTTGCGCTGGTCGAGAACATCCAGCGCGCCGAGCTGAGCGCCATCGAAGAGGCGCAGGCCTACAAACTGCTGGTGGACGAGTTCGGCCTGAAGCAGGAGGAGGTCGCCCGCCGGGTGGGCCGCAGCCGCGTCGCCGTCTCCAACACCCTGCGGCTGCTGAAGCTCCCGAAGAACATCCAGGCCATGGTGGTGGCCGGCGAGGTCTCGATGGGCCATGCCCGCGCCCTGCTCTCGCTGCCGGTCAAGCACCAGCAGAGCCTGGCCCGCGAGGTCCAGAAGAAGGGCCTCTCGGTCCGCCAGGTGGAGCGGCGCGCGGCGACGCTGCTCAACCCGCCGCCGAAGAAGACCAAGAAGGTAGACCCCAACACCCGAGCCGCCGCTCAGCGACTGGAGGATGTCTGGAAGACCAAAGTCGAAATCCTGCGCAGCGGCAAGGGCGGCCGGGTGGTGCTGCACTTTCACTCCGAAGAGGAGCTGGAGCGGCTCTACGAATCCCTCCTCGGGCCCAAGCCCTGACCCGCTTCCCTTGCCTCCGCCACGAGCCAACACGGGATGGACGCCCGGGTCGACAACCCCGGCGGCTCGCAAACCTCACTTCCCGATACAAAACGTCGAAAAGATCCGCTGCAGGACGTCGTCGGGCGTCACCTCCCCCGTGATCTCCCCCAGGTGGGCCAGCACGCGACGCAGATCCTCCACCACGAACTCCTCGCTGGCACCCCGCTTCAACGACATCAGGCCGACCATCAACGCCTCCCGGGCCAGCTGAACGCACTGCTGGTGGCGCAGGCTGGTCACCAGCGGAATCTCGGCCTCCGGGCGGTCCGCACCGACCAGCAGCCCATGCAATGCTTCTCGAACCGCCTCGATCCCGCGGCCCTCCGGTACCGACGTGTCCACCCGCCCCCTCGCACCCCGGCTCACTTCCTCCGGCGGCTCGCCGGACCCCGCCAGATCCTGCTTGTTGACCGCCAGCACCACCGGTACGCCCTCCAGCAGCGTCCAGACCTCCCAGTCCGCCTCTTCGAACCCGGTCGACTGATCGATCACGAAGATGGCGGCCTCCACGTCGCCGATCAGCCGCCGCGTTCGCTCCACGCCCAGCAGCTCGACCCGATCCTCCGTACGCCGGATCCCGGCCGTGTCGAACAGCCGCGCACTGATGCCGTGCAGGTCCACCGTCTCGCTGACCGCGTCACGCGTGGTCCCGGCCACCTCCGTGACGATGGCCCGCTCCTCTTGCAGCAAGGCATTGAAAATACTGGATTTACCGGCATTCGGCTTGCCGACGACCGCGATCCGCACGCCCTCGTGCACCAGCCGGCCCAGCCGGAATCCGCGCGTCAACTCCTCCAGGTCCGCCGCCACGACCTGCAGCTGAGCCGCCAGCTCCTCCCGCTCCTCCGGCTCCACCTCGTCCTCGACGAACTCCAGCCGCGTCTCCAGGTGGGTCATGACGTGGGCCAGGCGCTCCTTGCTGGCCGCCAGCCGCCGCGACAGCCGCCCCTCCAGCTGCTCACGAGCCACCTGAGCCTGATAACCGGTCTGGGCCTCGATCAGGTCGCGGACCGCCTCGGCCTGGGCCAGGTCCATCTTGCCGTTGCGGACGGCGCGCAGCGTGAACTCGCCCGGCTCGGCGGGGCGGGCGCCGCGCTCCAGGAAGGTCTCGATGATGCGGCCGGCCACGACGGGGCTGCTGTGGCAGGAGATCTCCACCACCTCTTCCCCGGTGTAGGAGTGTGGCGCTGCAAACCAGGTGGCCATGACCTGGTCGATGGCCTCGCCGCTGCCGTCCACGAGGCGGCCGAGGGTTTGCCGCCGGGGCTCGAGTCGCTGGTGTTCGGGAAACAGCTGCCGCAGGATCGACAGGCTCTCGGGGCCGCTCAGACGAACGATCGCCAGCGCCCCCCGGCCCGGGGGAGTGGCCAGAGCGACGATGGTGTCCGTCGGGCTGGATCGCATCAAGGGAATCCGGGCTCGCCGGCCCGGGCCAAAGCGGCGGCGAGCCGGCACACTCCGTCACTTGTCCGGTTCGATCACGACGCGGCGGTAGCGGCCGGTACCCTGGCTGATCGTGCGGACGCCTTCCAGGTCGGCCAGTTTCAAGTGGATCACCCGCCGCTCCGAGGAGGGCATCGGCTGCAGGTTGAAAGGCTGACCGGTGGCCACCACCCGCTCCGCGGCCTTCTCGGCCAGCAGCTGCAGCTCCATGACCCGCGAAGACCGAAAGTCCTCGCAGTCGACCAGGTAGTGGTAGCGGCGCTGGTAGCGGCGGAAAAAGGCCTGGTTCAGCAGGTGGTTCACGGCGTACAGCAGGCGGGCGTTTTCGCGCAGGACGATGTCGGCGTCCTCGCCGTCCAGCGTCACCGTCACCTGGTCCTCGTTGACATGACAGCGCACTTCCATGTTCAACTGCGACTCGCGCAGGCAGTCGCGCACGAACTGCCCCACCTCTTCTTCCACCGACTCTGTCGTTGCGTGTTCGTGATCGTTCATTTATCGCCTCGCCTTGACCTTTCGGCCGCGTGGGTTTTTCTTGGGCTTGGAACTGGGCTTGTCTTCCTCCTCCTCCGTGCTCCACCTCTGGATCAGCCACATGAAGC
>JBFGHG010000563.1:0-3472 GCA_041578395.1 Acidobacteriota bacterium | reverse complement strand
GCAGCCGGCGCTCCAGCTCCCGGACCGCCGCGTCGTCCTCCACCACCATGGCCAGCTTGGCCCTGGCCCGCTTGGTGTAGAGGTCCAGGATGCGCCCCAGCCGCTCCCGGTCCACCGGCTTGGTGATGAAATGGGAGGCGCCGAAGGCGAATCCTTTCTTTTGCTCCTCCAGGATCGAGATGACGATGATCGGAATCGAGGAGAGCTCCGGGTCGGCTTTGAGCCGGCCCAGCACGGTGAGGCCGTCCAGGTCGGGCATCAGCAGGTCCAGCGTGATGATGGAAGGCTTCAGCTGGCGCGCCAGCTTCAGCCCTTCGTGACCCCCTGACGCTCCCACGGCCTGGATGTTCTCTTTTTCCAGAAAACGGATCAGCAGGTCGCGCGTGTAGGGGTCGTCGTCGATCACCAGGGCCGTCTCTTCGCCCCGCTGCGCCGCCTTCGACGCCACCTGCTCCAGCTCCGCGGCGGAGGGCGCCAGGTGCCGGGCCGCCTCCTCCTCGATCTGGGAATCCCCGGGCAGCGTGACGATGAAGGTGGAGCCGGCCCCGGCCTCGCTCTCCACCGAGATGTCGCCTCCCATCATCTGGCAGAAATGTCGGCTCACGGTCAGCCCCAGGCCCGTGCCGCCGTACTCCTTGGTGGTGGAGGAGTCCGCCTGGGTGAAGGGCTGAAAGAGCTTGGACTGCTGCTCGGGGGACATGCCGATGCCGGTGTCCGAGACGCGGAACACGACCCACTGCCGCTCCCCCTCGGCGCGGCGCTCGACTTCCAGCCGGATGGTCCCGTTCTCGGTGAACTTGCAGGCGTTGCTGAGCAGATTCAGCAGCGTCTGCTTCAGCTTGGTGACGTCTCCGCTCATGCTCCCGATGTCTTCGGGGCACTCGACTTGCAGGCGGTTGGAGTTCTTTTCCAGCAGCGGCGGCGTGAAGTCGACCACCTCCCGGATCACCGGCGCGATCTCGAACTGTTCCGTGTGCAGCTCCATCTTGCCGGCCCGGATCTTGGAGAGGTCCAGGATGCCGTTGATCACCTCCAGCAGGTGCAGCCCCGAACTGTGGATCTTCTTCAGGTCGGGGACGAACTCGTCCAGGCCCTCGTCCTCGGCGTCCTCCTGCAGCATCTCGCTGTAGCCGATGATGGCGTTCATGGGCGTGCGCAGTTCGTGGCTCATGTTGGCCAGAAAGGTGCTCATGGCCCGCGTCCCGGCCAGCGCCTCGTCCCGGGCCACCCTGAGTGCGCGGTCGCGGTCGCGCACCTGCTCGACCATGTTCTCGAAACTGTGCGCCAGCACGCCGATCTCGTCGCGGCTGCCGGTGGGAAGTTCGAGGTCCTCGTCGTAGGCCCCGTGGTCCGCGAACTGGTGGGCAGCTTCGGTGATCTGGGACAGGGGACGGGTCATGGCCCGCGAAAAGAGTGTGCCCGCCACCCCGAAAGCCCCCATCAGCAGCAGCACCACCAGGCCGGAAGCGACCAGCCAGGCTTGCGAGGACTCCTCCAGGCGCGTGATCTCGCGCACGGGAGCGGCCAGAGCCAGCCAGAGCGTACGCGGGGCCGCCGAGCGCAAGGCTGCCGTGCCCGGGCCGTTGGCGGCGCCGGGCGCGGAGTCGGGGGTGTACACCCCTTCCGTCAGCGGCAGCCCGTACAGCATCAGGCTGTGCAGTTCTCCTGCCGTGTCGGAGACCTTGAAGCTGCGGACCCGGCTGCCGCCGTTGGCGCTCAGCCGCCGGAAGTCGTCCTGGAGGTCCGGGAAGAGCCCCTGCAGCCGATAGGCGCGGTCCCCCTCGCTCGCCAGGATGCGGTCGAATCCGAAGGTCTTCTCCGGGTCCTCCGGGTCCTCCAGGATGTGTCCGAAGCGGTCGACGACGTAAAGGCCGCGGGAGTTCTGACGCACGGCCTCCATCCAGCGCCGGAAGTCCACCTCGACGACCAGTTCTCCCAGCAATTCGCGTCCTTTGGGATCGAAAATGGGCGTGGCGGCCCGCAGCACCGGCCGCGCCGGCAGAACGAGTTCGCCGCCGAGCCGGTCCAACTCGGCCCGCGACAAATACATCTCTCCCCGTGGGAGCAAGGCGGTCTCGGTCACGAATTCCTGGGAGCCCAGTTCGGGGGATGGGCCGTCCGCTTCCGGCACCCGCAGCAGGACGCGGGCCCTCCGGCGGTCGCCGTAGGAGCGCTGGGGACGCTCCACCAGCAGGACTTCCCGGTAGTCGGGTCGGTCGCCGAGCAGTTCGCGGAAGCGTTGACGCAGCGGCTGGGTGGCGGCCGGGTCGGTCGCGGCGTCTCCGTCCGGGGCCAGGATTTCGGCCGCGGCCGGCGCCAGCGTCGCGGTCAGGTCTTTCTCGAGACGCTCGATGGCGTTCTTCAGCAGGCGGCGGGACTCCTGGAGGTCGGAGACGGCGGACGCCCGCTCCACGGTGGAGCTGGTGCGGACCAGCCCGAGGAAGCGGCTGCGGTCCTCCTCGTCCGGAAAGTACTTCAGCAGGTGGACCATCCGGTCGCCTTCGCGAAACGACACCACCTCTGACGTCTGCTCGTGGGTGATGGCGTGTTCCAGCGCCGGAAAGCGCGCCTGGATCAGGTAGTCCTGCCGTTCGGCGTCCGTGAAGCTGCGGTCGTAGCCGAAGGTGGACGATTCCTCGTCGCCCGGCGCCACGTCGGTGCGCGACAGCAGGTATCCGCGGTTGTTGGCGACGTAGAAGAGGCGGGTGGAGGCCGCCGCCGGCTTGTCGCCGAACAGGGCGCGGTAGGGCCAGCTCAACCAGCGAGTCCAGCGATTCTGCGTCCCGGAGGGCGCCCCCTCCGACTCTGGCGGGGCGGCGTGCCGTGGCTCGCTCGGTGCGCCCGCCACCGACTCCACCAGGCGGCGGAAATCCATCTTCACCACCACCACGCCGAAGACGTCGTCCGTACCCTGAACGAACACGGGGGCGGAGGCGCGGATGACCGGGTCGCCGGTCTTCTGGCCCTTGTAGAAGGGGTTGTCCTTGCTGCGCGGCAACCGGTTCCATTCGATGTCGTCCAGGTGCACCTGTCCCCGCCCCAGCAGCATCGCCTCGGTGACGTAGGAAGCCTGGCGCTTGGATCGAAGTTCGTCCTCGGGCCGAGGCGTTACGCTCTCCGACCCGCCCTCGTCCGGAATCCGGTCCACCCGCACCAGTTCCAGGCCGTCCAGGGGCCGGCCCCGCGGCGGTGGGGCGTCCGGAAAGCGCTCGCCGTGGTAGAAGGGCGCGCGCTCCAGGAAGCGGACCTGCAGGTAGCCGTCCTTGGAGCGCAGGAAGCTGACGAAGAGCTGTTCGAGCTGCTGGCGGCCTTCCTGCTCCGCCTCCTGGTCGCCACCGGCGCGGGCCGAGATGATCTGTTGCAGGGGCTCGATCCGCGCCAGAAAGAGCGCGTCCTGGCGCAGCGCCCGGAAGGCGTTGTCGATGTGGTCGACCCCCCGCTCGATCTCCCGCTCCAACTTGCCGTCCTCCTG
>JBFGHG010000562.1:0-3476 GCA_041578395.1 Acidobacteriota bacterium | reverse complement strand
TCGCCAATCACGAGACGATGGAGTTGAAGCCGGCGCACGAGAAGTTCTCGGCTTACTTCAACCTGGACAACGGCACCGGCAAGATCCGGGGCGTCTACCTGCAGGAAAACGACGCGGTCCGGCCGATCTTCGAGGCCTACCTGCAGCCGTTCGCCGATCTGGGCGCCACCACGCTGACGATCCGCAACACCGGCGGCACCGACCATCTGCCCTTCGACCGAGTGGGCCTGCCGGGATTCCAGTTCATCCAGGACCCGATCGACTACAACACCCGCACCCACCACACCAACATGGACTTCTACGACCACGCGCTGGAAGGGGACCTGATGCAGGCCTCGGTGATCATGGCCTCGTTCGTCTACCACACGGCCATGCGCGATCGGAAGCTGCCCAGAAAACCGCTGCCGAAGCCGGAAAAACCAGCCGAAGCCCCGGCCGAAGCCCAGCCCGTCACCGCGGCGTCGCGGCCGTAGGTCCCGGGTCAACGCTATCGAATACCGTTTCCGATTGAGGTAGTGGAGCCGATTCTGGGCGTTTGCTCAGCTTTCGATATTCGATCGCTGTGACCCCGCCCCCCAGACGATCAGGTGGCGGTCGCTGACGGGGCGGACCTGCAGCGGGAGCCGGGCGCGTTGCAGCTGCTCTCGGACTTCTTCGACGGTGTACGCCGCCCGCAGGGAGTGGAGGAAGTCGCGCCGCAGGACTTCCGGCTCCCCACCCGCGTACTGGCGCGTCAACTCTTGGGCCTGCTCCTCCGACTCGGGCCGCATCAGGTCCATGACGAAGACCGCCGCCCCCGGCTCGGCGTACTCCCGGACCGACCGCCACAGGATCGACGGGTCCGACAGATGGTGCAGCAGGCTGTTGCTGATGATCACCGGGTAGGACGGCAGGGGCAGCCGCGCTCCCGGGAGGTACCCCTGAAACAGCTCCACCCGACCGCGAACCCCGTGCCGCCCGATCACTGCCGCTGACTCGGCCAGCATGGCCTCGGCGCCGTCCACCCCGTGCACGCGAGCCTCCGCAAAGCGCAGGGCGAAGCGGCAGGCGACATCCCCCGGACCGCATCCCAGGTCCAGCACGGTCCCCTCTACCTCCAGGCTCGGGAAGCTCTCGCAGAACAGCTCGACGAAACGCTGATGAGGTTCGGAAAAGTCGGCCTCCGCGTAGGCCCGGGCCTGCGCGGCGTCGTCCATCAGTTCCGGCTCGGGAATCCTTTCCATGGCGGGCATTGTGCCATCAAAAGCGGAGCGTCCGCAGGTACTCCCGCCACTCGCGCCGAAACCGCTGGTGAGAGAACCGCCTCCCCGAGGCCACGACCCTCTCCTCGTCCAGCGGTTCCTTCTCCAGACGCCGAACCACCTCGAGCAGGGCCTCCGGCGTGCGGCGGCGAAAGAAGTATCCCGATTCTCCCTCGATGACCGTCTCGGTCGCACCGCCCTCGGCGAACGCCACCACCGGACACCCCATCGCCTGCGCTTCCACGGGCACCAGGCCGAAGTCCTCCACGCCGGGGAAGATCAGCGCCCGCGCCCGGCTGTACAGGTCACGGATCTGCTCGTCGGTGCGCCACCCCAGGAAGTGGACGTTCGGGCCGCCCAACCGCTCCAGCGACCCCCGCCAGGGACCGCTGCCCGCCACCAGCAGCCGCCGCCCGTTGCGCCCGAACGCCTCGACGGCCGTCTCCAGCTGTTTTTGCGGAACCAGCGCCGAGACGACCAGGTAGAAGTCCTCGCGCGCCCGCCCGGCCGGCCGGAAGAACTCCAGGTCGACGCCGGGATGGATGACCTCCGACTCGCGCCCGTAGACCCGGCGGATGCGCCGGCGGACGGTCTCCGAAATCGCCACGAACTGGTCCACCCCCCCGGCGGTCTGCCGGTCCCAACGCTCCAGGCCGGGTCCCCACACCCGCATGGCCGTGCGGTAGAGCAGACCCTTCCAGCTGCCCGCCATCGACTCGTACAGCTGCGGCTCCCACAGGTAGCGCATGGGAGTGAGGCAGTAGCAGACGTGAGGGATGCCTGGGTCGCGGGGGATCGCCTTGGCGGCCGAGTGGCTGATGCTCAACAGCAGGTCGCAGTCGCGGACGCGCAACCCTTCCGCGGCCGAGCGCAGCCAGGGGACCAGCAGCCGGTAGTAGCTCCGCACCCCCGGCAGCCGGCCCAACGGCGAGCGGTAGATCGTCTGGCAGCGCAGTTCCGGCGCCAGCGACTCGTGATCCAGCAGCAGCGTGTACACGTCCAGCGGACCGAAGGCGCGGCAGAAGTCGCCCAGCACCCGCTCGGCCCCCCGCCGGTTCAGCAGCCAGTCGTGTGCGATCGCCAGTTTCATCGTGAGCCCCCATGGTACGCCAAGCGGATCGAACTGTCCGGTTTCCATATGGACTTTGTCGGGGCACATCCGTTACTCTTTAGGCATGTCTATCCGCCGCTTCGCCATCCTCGTTGTCCTCTGCTGCTGCTCTGCGACCGTGACGGCACAGACCGTCTTCTTCTTCCCTCAGATCGGCGACGGAAGAGTCGGGACGATTCAGTTCCAGACCAGTCTCATCTTCGTCAACACCGGCGGCGACACGACCATCACGGTCGACTTTTTTGCGACCGGCGCCGGCGACCCGTTGAGCGTGACGCTGGGCAGTCTGGGCCGGGACAACAGCTTCAACATCTTCCTCGCGGAAGGAGCCTCGATTTCGCTGCAGACGCCCGGGACGGCCGGCATCGTGGTCGGTTACGCGCGCATCACCGTCCCGCCGGGCGGATCGGTGGGGGGGACCGGCGTCTTCACCCGCACCCACGTCCCGACCGGGACCATCCTCTACGAGGCGGGCGTTCCGGCGGCGCGGGACCTGAACGACTTCACCCTGTTCGTCGACACCATTGGCAACCGCGACACGGGGCTGGCGATGGTCAACACCGAGACGGGCGGGGCCGCGGCCGGCGGCAGCAACGACGTCCGGCTGACGCTGTACGACCTGAACTTCAACCAGCTCGCCACCACCGTGGTGCCGCTGGCCGGCGGCGCACACCAGGCCCGCTTCGTGGCAGAGATCTTCGACGCGGTCCCGTCAGTGCGGGAGATGGAAGGCACGGTGGCGGTCTCCAGCCCGGACGACCTGGCCGCCGTCACGCTCCGGCAGAACGACGCTCCCGGCGTCGAGTTCCCCAACGAGGTGCCCACCCTGACCGCCTTTCCGGTGGTGGAGGGGAGTGCCGCCGCGGCGGGACTCTCCGGTTCGCTGGCGTCCGCCAAGGACGGCAAGCTGGTGGTGACCGTGAGCTGGCCGAAGCCGGCCGGACAGCCGGAGGGGGCGCTGCTGATGTTCTACTCGGACGGCCACCTGGCCGACGCGGAGTATCACGCCATCGATAGCGCGGACACGGCGACCTTCCAGACCGGCCAGGACGCCGCGACCTTCGAGCGCGTCGAGGTCGAGCTGATCTGGCCCACCGGCCTCAGTTCGAGGCGTCTTTCGATCG
>JBFGHG010000561.1:0-3486 GCA_041578395.1 Acidobacteriota bacterium | reverse complement strand
GGGGGAACGCTCGCTCGCCGGCCGGAGGCTGCCGGATGGGTGCAGCCCGGTGATCCTGGGAGACCGGGTCCGTGTCGGCCGGGGCGCCCGGCTGCAGCGTGTGATCGCCTGGGGGGACGCCAGCATCGGCCCGGACTGCCGGCTGCGCGATGTGATACTCTGCGGGCCTTTGGAGCTGCCCGCGGGGACCCGCCTCGAGGAGGCGGTCGTCACCCCCAGGCTGGAAACTCTTCCCGGCAGTCTGGCCGCCGAGGGCAGCAATCGCGACAAGTACGTCTCATGGGCTCTGAAGTAGTCGAGAAGCAGAAGGGTTTCGGGCCCGTCCAGCAGCGGCTGATGGAGTTCATCCGCCGCGAGTTCCGGCCCGGCTACAACCACTACAACGTCAGCAAGCTGATCGGGGACGCGTCGGCCCGGCAGTACTTCCGCTACGTCCCGCAAGAGGGCGATTCGTACATCCTGGCGGTCTACCCGGAGCCCTTCGAGGTGGAGAGCTTCGCCTATCACCAGATCTACCAACTCTTTCGCGAGATCGGGCTGCGGGTCCCCCGCATCCGCGCCCTGGACGGCCGGCTGGGCATCGTGCTGCAGCAGGACCTGGGCGACACCACCCTGCAGAAGTACTTCCTGGCGGCCCCGGCCGGGGAAAAGGAGCGGCGCCTGCGGGAGGGGATCGACTGCATCGTCCGCATCCAGCTCGAAGGCAGCCCCCGCCTGCCGCCCGAGGCGGCCGGGTACTCGCTGGCGTTCGACGAGGAGAAGCTGGCCTGGGAGCTGGGGTTCTTCCGCCGGCACTACCTCGAGAACTACCGCGGGCTCGAGGCGGACACCGCCCTCGAGGAGGACTTTCGGCTGCTGGCGCGGCAGCTGGCCGGCGGCCGCCGCTGGCTCTGCCACCGCGACTTTCACGTGCGGAACCTGATGCTGAACCGGGGCCGGCTCTACCTGATCGATTTTCAGGACGCGCGCTGGGGTCCGCAGAGCTACGACCTGGTCTCCCTGCTCGAGGACTCGATCGAGCTGGAGGGCCGCGAGATCGAGGCCCTGGTCGACTATTACCTGCAACAGTTCGGCTACGAGGGAGACCGCGAAGCGTTCCTCCGCCAGTTCCACCGCATGGCCGTGCAGCGCCTGCTCAAGGCCCTGGGGACGTACGCGTACCAGATAGGGGTGCGGGAGAACTTCCTCTACGAGCAGTACATGACCGGTTCGCTGCACCGCGCGCAGCTCTCGCTCGAGCAGCTGGGAGACTACCCCGCCATTCGGCGGATGGTGGAGGCGGAACTGGCGGGCGCCAACCGGTAGGCAACTGAACATGCGAGTGTACATCGAGGATTTGAGCCAACACGTCGGGGAGCAGGTCACGGTGAAGGGGTGGCTCTACAACCGGACCGACAAGGGCCGGCTGCGCTTCCTGCTGCTGCGCGACGGCAGCGGGGTGGTCCAGGCCGTCGTCTTCAAGAAGAACGTCTCCCCAGACGTCTTCGAAGCCGCCGACACCCTGACCCAGGAATCGTCGCTGGCGGTGACCGGGACCGTACGGCAGGACGACCGGGCGCCGGGCGGCTACGAGCTGGACGCCACCAGCCTCGAGGTGATGCAGCTGGCCGAGCCGTATCCGATCACCCCCAAGGAGCACGGCACCGCCTTCCTGATGGCCAACCGGCACCTGTGGCTCCGCTCCTCGCGCCAGCACGCCGTGCTGCGCGTGCGCGGCGAGATCGTCCGGGCGGCCCGCGAGTTCTTCGACCAGCGGGGCTTCGTGCTGGTGGACACCCCGATCCTGACGCCCGCCGCCTGCGAAGGGACCACCACGCTGTTCGAGCTGGAGTACTTCGAGCAGAAGGCCTACCTGGCGCAGAGCGGGCAGCTGTACAACGAAGCGGCCTGCATGTCGGTCGGACGGACCTACTGCTTCGGCCCCACCTTCCGGGCCGAGAAGTCCAAGACCCGGCGCCACCTGATGGAGTTCTGGATGGTGGAGCCGGAGGTGGCCTTCGCCGACCTGGACGAGATCATGGAGCTGGCCGAGCAGTACGTCGCCTACATCGTCCAGTCGGTCCTGGAGCGCCGCGCCGAGGAGCTGAAGGTCCTGGAGCGCGACACCGAGCCGCTGTCCCGGGTGCAGGCGCCCTTTCCGCGAATCAGCTACGACGAGGCCTTCGACATCCTGGAAGAAGAGGGGACCGAGACCCCGCGGGGCGCCGACTTCGGCGGCGGCGACGAGACCGTGATCTCCTCGAAGTTCGACCGCCCGGTGATGGTGCACCGCTACCCCGCCCAGGTGAAGGCCTTCTACATGGAGCCGGACCCGGAAGACCCTGCCAGGGCGCTCTGCGTGGACGTGCTGGCGCCCGAGGGATACGGAGAGATCATCGGCGGCAGCCAGCGCATTCACGACTTCGCCCTGCTCGAGAAGCGCATCGCCGAGCACGGCCTGCCCCGGGAAGCCTTCGAGTGGTACCTGGACCTGCGCCGCTACGGCAGCGTCCCCCACTCCGGTTTCGGCATGGGGATCGAGCGTGTCGTCGGCTGGATCTGCGGGCTGCCCCACGTCCGCGAGACGATCGCTTTTCCGCGCATGCTGCACCAGATGTATCCCTGAAGAGCAAATCTCAAACTGTCAAATCTCAAATCTCATACTTCCGGGATCTTTCGGCCGGAGGGGGTCGCCTATAATGGGGGGCGATGCTCGTTTTGCTGGCGTTATCGCTGTCCCTATCGACCGCTTCCGCCGATCCGCTAAGTCCCGTTCGCACCGCCATGGACCGGCGGGAGTGGGCGCAGGGTTTGGTGGAACTGGAGCGGCTGCGGCGGGAATCTCCCGAGGCGTACGGGTGGAACCACCTGGCCTATCTGCAGGGCGTCCTGCTCGAGCGGCAGGGGGATCGGGAAGGGGCGCTCGCGGTCTTCGAGCCGCTGGCGAGGGAGGACTTCCCGCTGCAAGACTTGGTGCTGCTGCGGCTCGTCGAGCTGTGCGAGGAGGAGGCGCGCCTCCAGTACGCCGAACGGTTCTTGACCCGCCATCCCCGCCACCCCCGCTGGCCCGCCATAGCCTTGCAGCACGGCCGAGAGCTTCGCCGGCAGGGGCGGTTCGCCGAGGCACTCCGATGGCTGGACAGCCTGTGGCGAAGGCGGGCCGGCAGCCGGTCCCGGCAGGCGGCGCTGGAACACGCCCTGATCCACCTGGATCAAGACGAGAAGTCCGAGGGGGTCCGCGACCTGCAGCGCCTGCTGGCCAAAAACGAGCAGGACGACGTGGCCTGGCGGGCGGCACGCGAACTGGACGGGCGGCTGGCGACGGCCTCCTGGAGCGAAGAGGAGGCGCGCCGCATGGCCCGCGTCTTTCTCAACAACCGCGACGTCCGGACGGCCCGCAAGTACCTTGGCCACCTGCGCGAGAAGTTCTCCTCCAGCCCGGCAGCCGACCAGTACGCCTACCTGTGGGCCCGCAGCTACGTCCTGGAGGACCGCCTTGACGAAGCG
>JBFGHG010000560.1:0-3488 GCA_041578395.1 Acidobacteriota bacterium | reverse complement strand
TCCGGCCCGCCGCTTCACGATCTCGGGTTCGAGCGCCAGGAAGGGCTCCCAGGTGGGGTCGACGGCCGAAGGATCCAGCGAGGACTCGGCCAGGACCGCCTGCGGGTCGGCCGCCAGCGGGTCGCGCAATCCGTTCACGAAGAAACGCCCGCCATCCCGGCCCGCGCGCGTGACGACGATGCCGGGCTCCTGCTCGAGGCGCTGCAGGTAGCCAGCCCACCGGGAACTGGCGCGGTACTCGGACCAGAGCCACAGCCCCAGCAGAGCCAAAACCACCGCCAGAGCGATCCAGAGGATCTTCAGGCTCGCTCCCGAGGACACGTCTTCTTTGAGCTGGGTGCGCAGGCAGCCCTCCAGGATGTGCCGGCCCGCTTCGAACGGGGACGCGTCTCCCTCGAACTCTTCGAGAGGGGCCTGCAGGTCCCCGTGCACTTCCTCGAGCGCCTCCTGCAGGTCTTCCCGGAGTTCCGCCGGGGCGTTGCCGCGGATGACGGCCGCCAGCACCGCTTTCGGGCCCTGCTCGATCCAGACGCTGAGTTCGCCGAACTCCAGCGTGTCCAGCCCGCTCCCTTCCGAGACCTGGAACGAGTCCCGAACGAAGTCCTGGATGGCGGTGAGCATGGCCGACACCAGGTCCGGGTCCTGCGAGGGGGCGGCTTCTTCCACCACGTGCTGCAGCACCAGCCCGGTCTCGCGGTGGATCAGGAAGACCTGCTCCACCCGGTAGCGCAGCGTATGGAGCAGCACCACCTCGGAGAAGGGGCGGCCGGTCCGGAAGGCTTCGATGCGCCAGCGTATGCTGCGCGGCGACAGGCTCGAGTCGAGGGTGCGCTGCAGGCCCTCCAGCATGCCGCGCAGCGCGTTGCTGATGGCCCGCCGGATCAGCGGTCCGATGATCGGGAAGAGCGTCTGGACGAAGACTTCGGGGTGGCTGCGAACCGAATCATGAAAGATCTTCTCGACCGTCCCCTGCAGCGCGGGCGCCAGCTGCTGGCTTTCTCTGGCGCTCAGGCGAATGGCCAGCGGCAGCACCCGGCTGACGTCGTGGGCGTGCAGCTTGGGATCGTCCAGCCGCTTCTGAATCTCCTCGATACTCGTCTTTTCGTGGCCGAACAGCAGCGTGCGCAGTTCCCGCAACTCCTCCTGGACACTCTCCCGGCCGGGAGGATCGGACGGAGGGGTTGGAGGAGGATGAGCCATGGCGCGGACCCCGAGTCACTTTTTCTTGCCGGGCGGCTCGGCGCTCAACTTGCCGGCCACCTCCGACAGCACGGCGGCCAGTGCCGCGCGGTCGGTTTTCTCGCCGGCCAGCTTCTCGAGTTGCCGGGAGACGGAACGTGAGAGATCGTCGATCCGTTTTTCGAGGCTGGCCGCCGATTCCCGGCTCTCCTTCGAGAGCTGGTCCCGCGCTTCGGCCAGTGCCTTGCCCGCGCTCCCTCCCTGCTCGCTGATGTTCTGGCGCAGGGAGGTGTCCAGGTGCTCGAGCGCCTGGGCGAGCTGTCCGTGGGCCTCGTTTCGCTGGGAGGCCTCGGCCTGCAGGTCTTTCTGCAGCCGGTCCAGTCGCTGGCGGGTGTCCTGGCCCAGCTGTTCGAACCGCTTCTCGAGCCGCTGCCCGATGGCGTCGATCTCGTTGCCCAGCCGCTCCTCGAGGCCGCGGAAGCGTGCTTCGTAGTCGCGCATCTGCGCGCCGAAGATGATGTCCCGAATGCGGTCCACGCTCTCCGCCTCCTGGGCGGGGGCGGGGACGGCCGCCTCGGGCTGCTCCTTGACCTGCTTCCGGCTCTCTTTGGTCGCTTTCATCGATCGTCTCCAGTTCCGATGAGGGAAACCGCCGTGCGGGCGGAACGCCGCTATTCTTCGTTAGGCTGCAACAGATTGCAAGTCGAAGCACCCTCGGGCGGGCCTCACGTTTGGCCGCCCACGGCCAGCAGCTGTTCGCGCTGCCGCGCCTCTTCGCTGGCGTCCAGCAGCAGCACCCAGCTGCCCCCCTCGTCCCGGAACAGGTGCAGGTCGAGGAACACCCCGGGCTGGGTCTGGAGGCACAGCATCTGGAATTCCGCGTCTTCGAGGGGCAGCAGGCCCTCCAGGAAGTAGAGGATCTCGCTGGCGTTCAGGCCCTGCCGGGGCGGCGCCAGGCCGTAGCGGTCAAGGTGGCCGCCCCAGTCCAGGATCCGCCCCTCCCCGTCGAGCCGGAAGAAAGCCGGCGAGCGGCGCTTCAGAGCCAGTGTCTGCAGGTAGTCGCCCACAGCCTGCGGCAAACGTGTGGTCATGATCGGGACCTCACTCGGAGCCACTTCCGGAATTGAGCCGCTTGCGCCATTTCTGCACCTGGTCCGCGGCGGCGTCGCGGGCGCCCAGCCCGAAGGCCAGTGCCAGGGCGACGGCGACCGCTCCCAGCGTGAGTCCGAAGGCCAGGTTGATGATTTCGTTGGCCAGACCCATCCGGCGCAGCGCCATGGCGCCCGTCAGGACGAGGATGGCCACCCTCGCGGCCATGGCCAGCAGTCCCGCCTCCCGCGCCGAGCTGGCCCGGATGGTGCGGGCCGCCACGTCGGCCACGAAGAGGCCGACGCCGAAGATGATCACGCCCAGCAGCAGCTGTCCGGCAAAGACAGTGAACTGACTGACCAGCTCTCCGACGGCATCGAAGCCCAGCAGGCGAGCCGCTTCGGTGGCGGCGAACAGCATCACGGCGACCAGTACGAGGGTGCCGGCCAGCTGCGACAGGGAGGTCCCGGCCGGGGCGTCGGACTTGGCCAGACCCAGCCGAGAGGGCAGCGAGTCGAAGCCGCTCGTCCTGCTCCACGGATTCGGCGCCTCGAGCTACTCCTGGCGCCTGGTGACCCCGCCGCTGGCTCCCTCGTTCCGGTGCGTGGCCATCGACCTGCACGGGTTCGGCTACACGGAGCGCCCGCGGCGGCCGGCCGCGTACACGGTGGCCGGCCAACTGGCGCTGGTGCTCGGGGTCATGGACGCGCTGGGCATCGAGTCGGCGCACGTGGCCGGTCACTCCTACGGCGGCGCCCTGGCCCTGCATCTGGCCGCGAGGCATCGCGAGCGGGTGCGGTCGCTGATCCTCGTCGACAGCGCCGGCCCCGAGTACCCCTGGGAGCGCCGCCACCTGACGGCCGGAATCTCTCCTCTCGCCTACACCTTCGCCCGGTTCCTCGGCGTCCGCCGCAAGAGCGTGCGCCGTGGCCTCGAGCGCTCCTTTCTGGACGACGGGCAGATCACCGGCGAGCTGGTCGAGGCGTACTACGAGCGGCTGCGGGTCGAGGGCCTGAGCCGCGCCTACCGGGGGCTCACGGCGCCCACCGGCGAGCCGCGGGCGGCGGTCGACTTCGCGCGCCTCGACCTCCCCACGCTGGTCGTCTGGGGGGCGGACGACGCGATCATTCCGCTGGAGGACGGCCGCCGCGCCGCGGCCCGCATTCCGGGAGCCGAGCTGGCGGTGCTCGAAGACACCGGCCACATCCCGCTCGAGGAGC
>JBFGHG010000559.1:0-3501 GCA_041578395.1 Acidobacteriota bacterium | reverse complement strand
GTTGGCGAGCAGCTCGAGCCCGGCCGCCGGCTGGGCCAAACAGTCGGAAGACCCTCCCAGCAGCGCCGCGGCCAGCTTGATGGGGCCCCCCGTGGCGTAGCACTCGTGGACCTGGAGCTGGCGGTAGAGCCGGTTGTCGGGGCGAAACCCCACCGAGGCGAGCACCTGATCCACCCCCAGTTCCTCATCCCCTGACCGGGTAAAAACGCGCACCCGTACGGGCCGGGCCTGGTCCGGCTCGACCTCCACCTCTTCGATCCGGGCGCCGGGCAGCAGGCGCAGCCAGTCCGGCGGCTGCTCGGCCAGCCCGTTGGCCAGCCGGCTCAGCTGGTCGCGGTAGGGAAGCGGGTCGTTCTCGTACAGCGGGTAGAGAGGCTGTCGAAGGGTGCGGTAGAGCCAGACGACCCGGGTCCCGGCAGCGCCGGCCGCCAGTTTCGAGAGGGCTTCCAGGTGTGTGGCCGCCGAATGCCCGGCGCCCACCACCAGGGTCGTACGGCCCGCGAACGCGGTCCGCTCGCTGCCCGCCACGTCGACCAGGTGATAGCGGATGCGGTCGGAGGCCTCTCGGGACGCGCGCCGTTCCCCCACGGCGGGGATGTTCCCGTCTCCCAGCAACTGCGGCATCGAATAGACTCCCGAGGCGTCGATCACCGCCCCGGCCCGATGCATCCATTCCCGGCCGTCGCGTTCCAGCAGCAGGCGGAAGGGGCGTTGCAGCCGCTCGCGGCCGCCGATGGCGTCGCGTTTGGAGAGGCCCTCCTTGCCCACTTCCACGACCCGGGTCCGGCACTGGATGCGGGAGGCCATCGGGGGCACCGCAGCCAGGGGCAGCAGGTAGCGGCGCCGGTGCTCGGCGGCGGTCAGCAGGGCGTCGGACGCCGGCGGCTGGTAGCCGGGTTGGTGGCGCTCGAGCAGCTCGAGTCCCCAGGACGAGTGGTTCAGGCCGAACGGGCTGAAGAGGCGGACGTGCCCCCAGCGGCGGAGGTGTTCGGCTATCTCTCCCGCTTCGAACAGGGTGAAATCCCATCCCTGGGCGGCCGCCCAGGCGGCGGCCTCCAGCCCGATGGGGCCGGCCCCGATGATGGCCAGTGCGCTGCGCTCCGGACGCCGGTCGCTGCTCATCGTCCTCCTTTTCACGCGATCCCCGGCACCGGTGTTCCCGGTCCCGGACCGCCCGAATCTTACCGGTTCAGTTTTTTTTTTTGCTAGATTCTGGACTTTTCGGTCCAGAATCGTTATACTCGTGGAGATGGCGCGACCCAGGGAGTTCGACGTGGACGAGGTGTCCGAACGGGCGCTGGAGGTGTTCTGGAAGCAGGGCTACCAGGCCACTACGCTGCAGGACCTGACGTCCGCCATGGGTTTGAGCAAGAGCAGTTTCTACGAGACGTTCGGCAGCAAACACGCGCTTTTTCTGGTCGCCCTGGACCGGTACCGCGACAAGGTGCTGGCTCGCCTCGTCCAGCTACTGGACGAGGCGCCACGCGCTCTGGATGCAGTCCGCTCCGTGTTTCACGCAGTCGCGCGGGACGCCCACAGCGAGGCCGGCCAGCGGGGCTGTTTCATCGGCAACTCGGCTTCGGAGTTCGGGGTTGGCGATCCGGACTGTTCTTGCCGCGTTCGCTCGGGGTTGAAGGCTCTGGAAGACGCTTTTCGGGGCGCTCTGGAGAGGGCCTCCCAGCAGGGTGATCTGCCGGCCGGTAAGGACGCGCGGGCTCTGGCCCGATTCCTCACCGCGTCGCTGAACGGCCTTCGGTTGATGGCCAAGGCTGGAGCGGAGCGGGACACGCTGGACGACGTGGTCTACACCGTGTTGGCTGCGCTCGACTGAACGGAAATTTTTTTGACTCGTTGTGGACCAATCGGTCCTGAATAGAAAGGATGACGAACATGTTGAAAACTCAATTCAAGGTCGTCGAGAATCGTCGCGAAGATCGCGGGCAGGATGCCCGCGCCACGACCCTCTTCGCGCCCCTCCAGTTGGGGTCGCTGCAGCTGGACAACCGGATCGTGATGGCGCCGATGACACGCAACCGGGCCGGGGAAGGCAATGCCCCCACCGAGCTGAACGCCCTCTACTACCGGCAGCGGGCCTCGGCGGGCCTGATCGTCACCGAAGGTTCCCAGGTCTCGGAGCAGGGGGTGGGGTATCCGGCCACCCCGGGCATCCACAGCGCCCGGCAGCTCGCCGGCTGGCGCCAGGTGACCCGGGCCGTGCACGACGAGGGCGGACGCATCTTTCTGCAGCTGTGGCACGTGGGCCGCATCTCCCATCCTTCGCTGCAACCGGGCGGGGAGAGGCCCGTGGCGCCCTCTGTGATCCGGCCCGACGGGGAGGCCCATACCTACGAGGGAACGAAGCCGTTCGAGACGCCCCGCGCTCTGGAGACCAGCGAGATCGCCGGCGTCGTCGCCCAGTTCGAGCGGGCGGCCGGGCTGGCTCGTCAGGCCGGATTCGATGGCGTCGAGATTCATGCCGCCAACGGCTATCTGATCGACCAGTTCCTGCGGGATGGAACCAACCGCCGCACTGATTCCTACGGAGGAAGCGCCGCCCGCCGCGTCCGCCTGTTGGCCGAGGTCACCGAGGCCGTAGCGGGGCAGTGGCCGGCCGGCCGGGTGGGCGTCCGACTCTCGCCGCTGAGCCATTTCAACGACATGTCCGACTCCGACCCCCGCGCCACCTTCCGGCAGGCGGCCCGGACCCTGTCGGGCCTTCCGCTGGCCTACCTGCACGTCGTGGAGCAGGTGGACCCGGAGGCTGGCCACGGATTCGACCTGGACGAGCTGCGGGAGGAGTTTTCGGGCGTCTACATGGTCAACGGCGGCTACGACCGCGGTCGGGGCGTCGACGCGCTGGCCGGGGGCAGGGCGGAGCTGGTCTCCTTCGGCCGGCCCTTTCTGGCCAATCCGGACCTGCCGGAGCGCCTGCTCCGGGACGCCTCGCTGAACGAGCCGGACCCGTCGACGTTTTACGGCGGCGACGAGCGGGGGTACGTCGACTATCCGTTCCTGGGCGGCACGGGCATCCCTGGCCGTGATTTCTCTGGGCGGGCGCGGGCTTGACACAGTGGGTTCCCCGGGCGCCGCGCCGCCCGGGGAGTCCTGCCTCGAAGGTCGAACGCAGACCTCCGATTTTTCCGCTCGACAGGCCCTCCCGATGCTATATTGCGATGCAGCGAAAGGGCCGGCGTTGGAGGCCGGGTGATCCCGGGTGCACCGGTGAAACAGTGGATCCGCCTCCCGCGTCGGAGAGAGTGATTCTCGAGCCCCTGTAGCCGTTGAGGTTGTTCGAGCGGACACCGCGGTCGGGCGACGATTCCTTCTTCTTTTTCCCGAAAAACGACGCTGGAGCGAGTTGCGCCGTACTGGAGCGACCATATCGCGCCGCAGCTGACGATGGACAAGGACGTGCTAATTGCCGCGCACGGTAATAGCCTGCGCGCACTGGTCAAGATGTTGGACGGCATTTCCGACGAAGACATCACCGAGTTCAATATT
>JBFGHG010000558.1:0-3515 GCA_041578395.1 Acidobacteriota bacterium | reverse complement strand
CTGTTGGAGCTGGACAGCTACCAGCGCTCCGAGTGGCGGATCCCCCTCTCGGTCACGGTGGACCCGGAGGCCGCCGATGAGACCTGGGGGCGGATCCTGGAGAACTCCCTGGCGGTCGGCTTGCTGCCCCTGGGCGGAGTCGCGCTGGGAGTCGGTGAAGACGGCCAGCTGGGGTTCCGGGTCACCTCCGTGGGGCGCTACCTGCTCGGACAGGCGGACGAATTCCGCTGGGACCTTCCCGAAGAACGGGTGGAGATCGTGGTGCAGGCCAATTTCGAGGTGGTCTTTCTGGCGCCCTCGGCTTCCGCCGAGGCCAAACTGGAGCGCTTCGCCCAGCGCAGGGGGCGCGGCGTCGGCGTGCTGTTCGCGCTCACGCGGGAAGCGGTGTTCCGGGCGGCCGAGGCCGGTCTGACGGCGGGCGAGGTCCTCGACACGCTGGACGGCCTCAGCCGCAACGAGGTCCCCGCCAACGTGAAGCGGCAGCTGAGCGACTGGTTCTCCTCCTGCCGGCGTGTCCAGGCCCGCCAGGCCCTGCTCATCCACTGTCCCGACGAGGAGACGGCCCGCCGCGTCCTCTCCGTGAGCGGCGGCAAGGCCCGCCTGCTGGCTGCCGACCTGATCGAGCTGCCCGACCGCAGGTCCCTGGCGCCGATCCGGCGCAAGCTGGCGGCCGCGGGGATCTTCGTGAACTGAGGAACGATTGGGCCGGGAGCCTTCAGGAGAGGGAGGCCAGCCGCGACTGGAGCGTGGGGTCGTTGGGGAACTGACGGAGGGCTTGCTGGAGGAGTTGCAGGGCCTCGCTCTTGCGGCCCAGAGTGGCCAGGACCTGGGCCAGCAGGTCGTAGGTGCGGGGGGAAGGGCCGGCTTGCAGCGACCTCTGCAGATGGGGCACGGCTTCGGCGAGTTGGCCCTGACGGATCAAACAGGTGGCCAGGTCGTGATTGGCGGTGGAGTCGTTGGGCCTGCTCTTCAAGTAGTTGCGAAGACTCTCGGCGGCCTCGCCATAGCGTCCCCGCTGCATGTCGAGCTGTGCCAGGTTGTACCAGGCGGCCTGGATTTCGGTGCGGCGGTCGCGGGCCAGGGCCTTGCGGAAGTATTCGACCGCCAGCCGGCGGTGCCGGAAGGTCTCGGCCAGCTCCACCCGCCGCTCGTGGATGCCCGCCAGCAGTTTGTGGCAGCTGCCCAGGTTGGTGAGGATCGAGCCGTCCCTGCGCCGCAGCGCCAGCGCCTGCTCCAGCAGTCCGATCCCCTCTCGGGCCAGTCGTTCGGCCTGGGAGAGGTCGCCTCCGGCGGCGGCTTCCCGGCCCAGCAGGTAGTGCATCGTTCCCAGGTTGGACAGGGCCACCGGATCGTCCGGCGCCAGCTCGACGGCCCGCCGCGTCATCTCCAGACCCAGCTGCCGGCGCCCCGGCTCGGTGAAATAGAAGCGGCCCAGGTTGGCGTTGGCCCGGTAGGAGCCGGGCGCGTCGGCGTAGGTCGCCTCCCAGAGCGTCCGCGTGTCCTTCCAGTCCCGGTTGCGGTCGATGGTCCGGGCCGCCAGCAGCAGCAGGAGGACGGCGCTCACGCCCCAGAACGGCTTTTCCAGGCCTCTTTTCTCGGCCGCCTGAGCCGCGCGGGCCGCGATCACGGCCACCCCCGCCAGCGGGAAGTAGAGAAAATGGTCGGCGGCCAGTTCGTGAAAGGGAATCAGGTGCAGGACCGGCAGCAGCCCCAGCAGGAACCAGAGCATTCCCAGCGAGACCAGGGGAAGGCGCCGGGCCATCCAGACGGCCAGCGCCACGAAGCCGGCCAGCAGTACGCCGCCGGCCAGCGCCGCCGGTTCGGTCCATCCCTGCGCGAGCGGGAGGACGTCGCCCTTGTAGTCGGCGATCAGCGGGTGCGGCCAGACGACCAGCTTCAGGTAGTGAGCGAAGAGCTTCAGGGAGGTCCCGAAGTTGGACGCCAGGCTCCCGCCCCACAACCCCGTCATGCGGGTGGCGTCGGTCAGCAGCAGCGCGTAGGCCGCTCCGGCCGCCCCCAGCGCCGCCGCCGCTGCAATGGTCACGGGGAACTCGCGCAGCACCGACCACACGCGGGCCGTCAGAGAGCGGCCCTCGTCCTCTTGAAACAGCAGGGCCTCGCACAGCAGGATTAGCCCCGGGAAGACGACCGCCAGCTCCTTGGACAGCATGGCCGGGACGAACAGCGCCAGCGATCCCGCCAGAAACTTCCAGCCCCCTTCGCGGCGGAAACGCGTGTAGAGCGCCAGGGAGGCCAGCAGGAAGAGGGTGACCAGCAGGTCTTTGCGTCCCGAGACGTAGGCCACGGCCGCCGTCTGCACGGGATGGGCGGCGAACAGGGCGGCCCCCGCCGAGGCCGCCAGCGGCGAGGCGGTCCAGCGCCACAGCAGCCACAGCAGCAGCAGCACGTTGGCGGCGTGCAGCAGCACGTTCAGCAGGTGGTAGCCGAACGGATCCGTGCCTCCGATCAGGTAGTTGACGGCGTAGGTGAAGGTCCGCACCGGGCGGTAGCCCTGCGAGCCGAGCATCTCGCCCCAGCGCAGCCCCGTGACCTGGGAGTTCTGCAGGATGAGGGCGCCGTCGTCGAAGACGAAGCCGTGCCCCAGGGTGTTCAGGTACAGGCCGATGGACAGGAGCAGGAGGACGGCTGCCAGCAGGCGCGGATCGGGTCCGCGAGAAGCTGCACTCTTGCTGCGGGCACGTTTTTTCCGTGTCATGATCGCTGGGCGCTCCCCCTTTTATCACGAGCGTGGTATGCTTCCAGAGATTTGGCCTGGGAAAGAAATCGCGCCTTTTCGGGCGTCTGTGACGAAAAACAGTTTTTCTCGGGCGGTCGAGCGACTATCATGGTAAGCTCTGCGGCGGCAGTCCCCTGCGCGGTCTGCGAGGCCCAGGCGAAAGAGGTTGGTTAGCGTTTTCATTCAGCGGAGAGCACAAATGCACCAAAAGAGTTTTCTTCCTTTCTTGGCGGTAGCCGTCGCCCTCATGCTATGCGCCGCCCCGATCTTCGGAGCGGGGGCGGGGGCCGGCGTTTCGCAGTTCGGTTCGTCGACCTTCCCGCTCGAGGGCAGCCAGGAGGTTCCGCCGGTCACGACCGATGCGAGCGGCTCCTGTACGGGCACGCTCGATCCCCTGGGCACGGAGTTCTCCGTGACCTGCACCAACAGCGTGCAGGACCTGGCGGCGGCTCACATCCACATGGCGCCCGCCGGGGAGAACGGCCCGATCGTCTTCTTCTTCAGCCCCTCCACGACCTTCACGGGCGTGGTGAGCGAGGCGTCGCTGCAGGAGCAGCAGTCCAACCCGGATACTCCGGTCACGCCAATCAGCTTCGCGGAGTTTCACAGTCTGCTGCTCAACGGCGGCCTGTACGTCAACCTGCACTCGCCGACCGTCCCGTCCGGTGAGATCCGCGGCCAGATCTCGGCGCCGCCCTGGGTCACGACTTTCGCCCAGTTCGGCAACGGCGTGATGGACAACCGCACCTTCCAGTCCGACCTGGTGCTGCTGAACTCG
>JBFGHG010000557.1:0-3516 GCA_041578395.1 Acidobacteriota bacterium | reverse complement strand
CGAAGCCGACCTGGACGGGGACGGCGCATTGAGCAAGCAAGAGCTGCACGAGTTCGCGCGCCAGGCTCAGCCGGAGGGGATGAAAACCCGGGTACGGGCGATCCGCGTGGAGCACGGCGAAGGCTCGGAGGAACCCTTCATCGTGCAGCTTCACGGCGACGGCGACTACACGGCCATCCTCGAACGGCACCCGGACGCCGACCTGGACGGCGACGGTGCTCTGACCCGTGAAGAGCTGCTGGAGTGGATGAAGACCCAGCACGAGGGCGAGCCCGTCCAATTCCGGCTGCACTCCAGGGCGCTGATGCTGCCGCACTCCGAACACGGCGAGGAGGACGTCATCGTCTGGCATTCCAAAGATGGCCAGATCGACGTCTCCGGGGCCGGCAGCGAAAACGTCTTCGTCCGCCGGGTCGAGCCGGGCGAGGTGGATCTGGACGGCAACGGCCTGATCTCGGAAGCCGAATTGGAGGCCTTCCGCGAGACTTGCTGCCCGGAAGCCGAAGGGGCCGGCAAGGTGGTCATTGCCATCGCCCCCGAGTCCGGCGCCTGGCAGGTCCATGCTTCTCGAGAAGAGGAGTCCGGGGACCGGCTGGGCCGGCTCCTGGAAAAGTATCCGGACGCGGATCTGAATGGCGATGGAGTGTTGAGCAAGGAGGAAGCGCTGGCGTTGGCGGCGCGCCTGCAAAGGGAGGGTCGGAAGGAACCTCCCAACTAATCGAGGAAACCGAACCCGAGTTTTCAGGCCGCCCCCGGGACTCCGGGAGGCGGCCTGTGTATTTTCAGCCTCCGAAAGTCTGGTCGAGCCCGAATCAGATCAGTATCAGAGCGATCAGTCCCATCACCGTCAAGGTGAACATCATTCGGTACTTCACCACTGGTTCCGCCTTTCCACCCTTCCCGTCCGCGGCGGCTCACCGGGCCGCCGCAGTGAATTAGATGCCACCGCGGCCACTGAGTTGCAAGTACAATAACGGCCATGGTGGCGGATCGGTTCGATGTGATCGTAGTCGGAGCGGGCGTCTTCGGCGTCTGGACCGCCCTCGTGTTGCAGCGCTCGGGCCGCCGCACGGCGCTGGTGGACGCCTGGGGTGTGGCCCACCCGCGGGCCTCGAGCGCCGGCGAAACCCGCATCATCCGGGCGGGCTATGGAACGCAGGACCACTACAGCGAGTGGGCCTGGGAAGCCTTGTCGCGCTGGAAGGCGCTGGAGGAAGAGACCGGCGCGGCGATTCTCGTTCCCTGCGGCGTTCTCTGGCTGGCCCGGGCCGGAGATGCGGCGCTCGAAGCCAGCCGGCAGGCGCTCGAACGCCTCGGGATTCCGCGCCAGCGGCTCACCCCGGCTGGTCTTCGAAAGAAGTTCCCTGCCTTCGACCCACGGGGTGCCGAAGATGTAGACCTCGAGCCCGAGGCCTGCGTCCTGCTGGCCCGCCGGGCCTGCCGCCTGGTGGCCCGGACCTTCGCCGCGGAGGGCGGGGATTTCCGGTTCGGCCAGGTGCTCCCTCCCGAGGGCGGGAAGGGGACTCTGAAGTCGGTCCGGCTGGCCGGCGGCCGTCAGCTCTCGGCGGACGCCTTCGTCTTCTGCGCCGGACCCTGGCTGGGACCGCTCTTTCCGGACGTGGTGGGGGAGAAGGTGAAGCCGACGCGTCAGGAGGTCTTCTTCTTCGGGACTCCCGCGGGCAGCGAGGAGTATTTCCCGCCCCGCTCCCCGGCCTGGATCGACTTGAGCGGGGAGGAGGAGTTCTACGGGATTCCGGCTGTGGACGGGCGGGGATTCAAGGTCGCCAGCGACGAGCGGGGGCCGGAATTCGACCCTACCTCCGGCGAGCGGACCCCGTCGGCAGCGGAGCTGAAAAAGGTCCGCGGCTATCTGGCCCGCCGCGTCCCCGCGCTGAGCGAGGCGCCGCTCGTGGAGGCGCGCGTCTGCCAGTACGAGCAGACCCCCGATTCCGAGTTGATCCTCGACCGCCATCCGGAGTGGTCCAACGTCGTGCTGGCCGGGGGCGGCTCCGGACACGGGTTCAAGCTGGGGCCGGTGGTGGGCGAACTGGCGGCGGGGTTGGTGCTGGACGCCGATACCGCGCCTCCGCCCCAGGTCCGGCTGGACCGGTTTTCCTGATGGGGCACGGCCCTCCAGGCCGTGAGAATCACGGGCAGGATGCCCGCCCCACTCAAACCAGCATGCGGAGGAAGTCGATCATGCGGTTCTCGGCCCAGGAGCGGTCGATGTCGCGCCGTTCGTGCTCGATGAACCCCACGTGGCCTCCCCGCTCGGTCAAATGCGGCAGCAGGAAGGGGTTGGACTGCGCCTCCGGTCGCGTCCACGGCTCGTAGGGGAGCAGCGGGTCGTCGCGGGCGTGCAGCACCAGGGTGGGGACGCGGATCCGCTCGAGCAGCGGCGCCGAACTGCCGCGGCGGTAGTAGTCGAAGGCGTCCCGGTACCCCCCCAGCGGCACCGTCACGCATTCGTCGAACTCGCGGATGCTCCGGATCGTCCGCAGGCGCTGGACATCCAGGAAGCCTTCCAGCTCGCGGGCGCGCTTGCGCAGCCGGATCTGCAGCTGCCGGATGAAGTGCAGGCGGTAGATCGTGTTGGAGGGCTGCTCGATGATCTGCCAGCTGACCGTCATGTCCACCAGGGGCGAGACCACCGCCGCGCCCGTCACCCACTCGGGCGGATCGTCCCCCCATTCCCCCAGCAGCTTCAACAGCATGTTGCCGCCCAGCGAGATGCCGGCCAGGAAGTAGCGGTCCCAGGGCCGGACCTGCCGGACGCTCTCGAGCAGCTCAGCCACCTGCGGACTGGCCCCCGCGTGAAACAGCGTGGGGCGCCTGCCGCCGAGGTTCAGGTCGTAGAGGTTGAACAGAGCCGCGCTCCAGCCTTCGCGGTACGCCTTGTGGGACAGGCCCTGCATGTTGTTCGATTCACTGGAGCCGCCCAGGCCGTGCAGTCCCACCAGCACCGGCGCGTCCGCCGGGCCGTCGATCAGGGTGACCCGCACCCGGGCGCCGTCGCTCAGCTCGAAGACCTGCTCGCTGCTCTCTTTCCAACCCCAGGGGAATTTGCGCGGCAGCCGGGCAGCGATCACGGTCTGCAGGTGAGGACCGCGAAGCAGCCGATGGGGGACGAAGGGGCGCCGCTCCAGCAGTTCGGACTGACTCCGCAGGGCGCCCAGCCGGGGGTCCTGCAGGTTCTGACGCGCGGGATTGGACATCGGTGCTCTATTGTAGCCGTTTCACCCGCCGGACTGGCCCATCAGACCCTCCAGCCGCTCGAGGGCGTCTTCCAGGCGCTGCTTGCGGGTCAACACGCCTTCGAACAGGTCCCCTTTGCGGTCCAGACGGCGAAAGATGCTGCGCAGGTTGATCGACTCCGGACTCAGCCTGGGGCCCACCTCGTCCCACTCCAGCGGCGCCGAGACGGGCGCGGCCGGGCGCGGCCGGATGCAGTAGGCGCTGACGATGGTCTTCCCCCTGCCGTTTTGCAGGTAGTCGACGTAGATCTTTCCCTTGCGT
>JBFGHG010000556.1:0-3519 GCA_041578395.1 Acidobacteriota bacterium | reverse complement strand
CACGACCGAGCTGAACCTGGCCAACACGGGAGGCGAGGCGGCTCAGGTGCAGCTGAGCCTGGTGGGGGCGGGGGAGGAGCCGATCCTGCGCGAACTGGAGCTGCCAGCGATGGGTGCGGCGCGCCTGGAGGTGGGGGAATACTTCGGGCAGGCGGAAGTGCCGGCGGGCGCCTTCGTATTGGCGACCTCAGGGGAGGATCTGATTGGATTCGAGCTGGTGAGGGTGGAAGGAGGCGACGTGCAGGGACTCAACGCGCGCAACGCGGCGGAGTTCCTGAACGCGCTCTACTTCCCGCAGGTGAGCGTGCTGGGACAGTTCGAAGCGCGGCTGGGGCTGGTCAACCACTCGTCGCAGGCGGTGATCGTTCAGGTGACGGCACACGGACCGGACGGGCAGCTCTTCGTGCAGGAGGTGCGGGCCAACCCGGTGGCGGTGAGTTTGGCGCCGGGACAGAGCTTGAACGAGGACCTGGTAGAGCTCTTTGGCTTTCAGGGCGAGGAACCTCTGGAAGGGTGGCTGGAAGTCACCTCCACCTCGGCGGCCATCAACGGCTACCTGGAGCTGCGGGTGCCGGGCACGGGGGCGGCGGCCAACCTGACACCAGTCTCCCAGGGGAGCAACCGTGCGGTCTTCTCTCACCTGGCCACCTCGCTGGGATTCTTCACGGGGATGGCGTTGCTCAACTCGGGGACGCTACCCGCGGATGTGCGGGTCGTGGTGCAGAGCGTTTCGGGGCAGGTGCTGGGGACCTTCGACGCGGTGCTGCAGCCGGGGCAACGGATCAGCCGGATGCTGACGGACATCGTGCCGGAGGCGGGAGGGCAGGCGGGGGGACTGTTCCTGGTTCGCTCGAGCTTGCCCATCTTCGCCTCGGCGCTGTTCGGCACGGAGGGGGGCTCGGTGCTCTCCAACATCCCGGCCCAGAGGACCCCGGGCGACTTCGAGCCGGACGCCGGGATCCCCGTGCCGCAGGTAGTCCCGCGGCTGGCGATCCTGCAGACGGGACGCAGCCAGGAGTTCCGGGTGGAACAGCTGCCCGGGACCGTCCAGTGGCTGGTCAACGGAGTTCCCGGGGGCGACGACACGGTGGGGACCATCACCCCGGCGGGCGTGTACACGGCGCCGGCTGAGCCGCCGGCACAGCTGCCGGTGGTGATCACGGCGGTGGCCGGCCCGCAGAGCGCAGGCGGCTCGGTGGACGTGATCAGCCTCCAGGACCTGGTTTCGGGGCTGGGCTTCGTGCAGTCGCTTGCCTTTCTGGGGAGCCTGCAGCGGCTCTACACGGCGGAACTGGGAGCGTTGGGGGGCTTTGCAGCCGGCACGAATACGCGGCGTAAACCGTTGCAGGGTCTGGTCAGCACCATCTTCGGGACGGGCGAGGACGGTGAACGTGTGCCTGTGGTCGACGTCTCGGACGAGGTGCCCAAGATGATCCCCTTTCGGGGACGTGACGGCCAGGAGTACCTGTTGGCGGCGGGCCTCTCGACGGGCCAAGTGCTGCGCATCGATCCCCGCTCGGGCGATTCGCGTGTGGTGGCCACCGGACTGGTGGAGCCCGGGGCGCTGGTGCTGGACCCGGTGACCGGTAACCTGCTGGTGGCCGAGGCCGAACAGGTGACCAGCATCCCGCGGCGCAACCTGGAGTCGGACCTGACGCCGGCGGTGGTGGGGGAGGACGGTCCGCCGGCGGGGCCGAAGCCGAGCCTGGTGGCGCTGGCTCCCATCGGGGGCGTGACGGGCATCGTCGTGGACGCCTGCACCGGCAAGCTGTTCCTGGCGCAGGGGTCCCGAAGCCGGCTGGTGGACTTCGAGCGGGACAGCGGGGAGTCGGACCCCATCCTGGAAGGGCTGGCAAGTCCGGGCCAGATGGCCGGGTTGTACCGGGCCGGGGTCTCTTGTCCCGATTCGTTCCAGCTGCTGATCGTGGAGGAGGAGGCCGACCAGGTGACGCTGCTGGTGCCCAGCACCGGGAACGTGGTCTCCCCCTGGATTCCGGACGTGGACGTGGACGATATCACTCTGCTGCCCGAAGACAGCCCGTTCGAGGGGCGGGTGGCGTTCGACCAGACGACGGAGGACGATGCGGGGGGCGGGCAGATGACCAACAGCGTGGCGGGGGTGCCGCTGCCGGGCCTGTACGACGAGAGTCCGATCAATCCGCCGCAGATGGAGATCGTGCCGTTTTCGGTGCAGCCGCCGGGCCCCGACCTGGCGGCCAACGGCTCGACCGCCTCTCCGGGAGCCTCGGCCTCGGTCAACGTGTTCTACCGGCCGGGCGACGAAGACGGCCTGCCGGCCGGCCCGGACGAGACGAACATCCTGTTGTTCACGATCGACTACGACGAGACGCGGCTCCGGTTCGACCCCCGGGACAGCAACAACGACGGTCTGCCCGACGCGGTGGTCCCCAACACGCCGGGCGGGTTCGAGGTGTTCGTCGCCTTCGACGCCAACGCACGGGAGGGAGAGCTGGGCTTTTTCGTTTTCGACCCGTCGGGGTCTGCCGCCACGCTGCCCGAGGGCAACCTGCTGACGGTCAGCTTCCGGGTGCTGGCCGGAAGCGTGGGGACGGCCGACCTGGAGTTCTCTCCCGCCCTGCCCCCGCAGGGGGCGGACTCGGCGGGAGAGCGCTTCTCCTTCGACGAGGTGGCTGACGGGTCGGTTTCCATCGCGCCCTGAGGTGTGCCAGACTCAGGGGCCGTGGCGGTTTCCGAGAGCTGGTGGAAGTGGCTGGTGGCGGCGGGGCTCCTGCTGCCGCTCGTTGCCCTGCTGCTTTCGCTGTATCCGTTTCCGGACGCGGCGGTCGACGGTGATTCGGCCCTGCTCGAACTGGGCGTTCGGCTGACCTGGAGCGGGGAGAACCTGCTGGGCCCCTATTCGCGGTTCCGGTTCCACCACCCCGGCCCTCTCTACTTCTTCCTCATGCAGCCCGTCTACCGGCTCACAGGAGAGAGCCATGCCGGGATGCTGGCTACCGCGGTGCTGGTGAACCTGGCGGCGGTGGCCGTCCTGCTGCTCGTCGTTCGAGGCTGGGGGCCTTGGCTGCTGACTGCCGCCTGCGCCCTGATCGGGCTTCTGTTGCTCCGGCTCGGCCCCGCTAAGCTCTTCAGCGCCTGGAACCCAGACCTGCCAGTCCTGCCGTTCGCCGCCGCCCTTTTCTGTCTGGCCGCGGCGGTGGCAGGGAGGACGCACTATCTCCCGGCCGCGCTGGCCGTCCTGACGCTGGCGGTCCAAAGCAGCCTGGCGTTCGCCCCTACCTCCGTGCTGCTCGTCGTGGCGGCGCTGCTGTGCCTTGTCCTTCCGCGCCTGGTGGGGCGGACGGGGGAAAGAGGCGCCGGATGGAAGATCCTGGTGGTAGCGGCAGCGCTCCTGGGACTGCTCTGGGGGCCCGTGCTGTACCAGGAGGTCACCGCGGAGGACGGCAACCTCACCCGAATCGTCTCCTTCTTCTCGCTGCCTCACTCCCGGCACACCCTGGCCGCTGGCTGGACGGCCGTGGCTCCGCGCTTGACCGGTTT
>JBFGHG010000555.1:0-3520 GCA_041578395.1 Acidobacteriota bacterium | reverse complement strand
CAGCAACAGATCGGACAGGTCCCGGCGCCCGTCGAGCACCGTCGGCACCCGGACCGACCGGCCTTCAACACGGTAAACTACCCGGACGGGTCGCACCAGTACCTCACGGAACGTGTTCCGCTCAGCGCCGCGCGAGGCGGGAACGGGCGCGTTCGAATACCACCCGCTGCAACCTGGTTCGCCCGGCGCGGCCTTTCGGCTGATGGCTACTCCGGCAGCCCCGGACACTCGACCGTACCCCAGGGGGCCCGGTAGATCACTCTGGAAGGGGCCCCGTCGTCGGTGTGAAGCTCCAGAAACACGCCTTCGGACGTCTCGTACAGCGTGTCGGCAGACACCGGGGCCAGGTAGCGGCGGGCATCGAACTTCTCCCAGAAGAGATACAGATGGCCTCGCTCCAGGGCCAGCCGAAACGGGCCGGCGTCCGGATGCTGGTAGCGTCCGAGGAACCGACGGTAGGAGGCGGGCGGAGGGCCGGCGAGGGGAGGCGGCTCGAACGTCTCCCGCTCCAGCTCGAAGAGGATGGTCTCCAGGTCGTTCTTGAACCGGCTGAAAGCCGCTGTCTGGCTGTTGCCCAGGTAAACGATGGCCGCGTCCCGGTTGGTGTAGACCTTCAGACAGGACTGAAAGCCGGGCAGCAGGCCGGTCTGCTCGATCCACTCCAGGCCGGTCTCGTCGTCCCGGCGCCGGCCCCAGCCGTACGGCCAGGGCTCGGCGAAGACGTCGACGACCTTCTTGTCGCGCACCGCCCGGCCCCACTTTCGGAGGTCCCCCAAAGTCGAGTACAGCCCTCCGCTGCCCACCAGGTAGGAACCGTCGAACCACTCGGCGTTGAGCAGCCCGGCCGGAGGCGGGCCCACCCGGTAGCCGGAAGCGCGATTCTCGATGATCGACTGCCGGTCGAACAGCCCCGTGTCCTTCATCCCCAGGGGCCCGAAGAAGTGGGCGCGCAGATACTCTTCGTAGCTTCGGCCGGAGATCCGCTCCACCAGCAGGGCCAGGGCGACGTAGCCCGCGTTGTTGTAACGGTTGCTCGACCCCGGTTCGAACTCGAGGGGCTCACCCCGCAGCCGCCCGATCAATTCCGCCAGTGTGTGGCGCCCGAGGCGGATCTCGTCGAAAGACCCCAGATCGTGAAAATCTCGCAGGCCAGACGAGTGGCTCAGCAGATGGCGAGGGGTGATCCGGTCGCCGTGCGGAAAGTCGGGCAGGTGCCGTCCCACGGGCTTGTCCAGCTCGAGCTTGCCGGCGTCGCGCAGGTGCAGGACCGCCGCCGCGGTGAAGGTCTTGGTGACGGAGGCCAGCAGGAAGCGGGTGTCCGGCGTGTTGGGGACGCCCAGCTCGTAGTCGGCCTTCCCGTAGGCCTTTTCGATGACGACCGCCCCGGCGCGCTCGACCAGCACGGCGCCGCTGAAGCCTCCCCGGGACGCGAAACGTGAGACGTAGGCGTCGATCTCCGCAGCCGGGCCGGAGGGTTCGGCCCCCGCCCGCCCGCCGCCGGCCAGCAACAACGCAGCCAGGACGATCCCAAAACTGGTGGCAGCGCTCATCTCTCATTCTCACGCCGGGCCCAGTCCAGCGTTCCCGGGTTCAAGTGAACGGACCTCGGGCATATCGGCCAGCAACCATGAACAGCATTGCGGAAGGCGACCTCCGCTACGGGCGCGGGGCAATCGCGGCGCGGGACCGCGTGGAGGCCCGGCCCCCCTCGGTCACTGCAGCCACGGCCACCGGCGGTTCGGCCCCCACCTGCACCAGGTCGTCCAGGCGCACGATCAGCCGCGAGAGCACGTTCTTCACCGAGCTCTCCATCAAGGCCACCGCCACGTACTTGCGGCCGTTGTGCTCCACGATGGCCGCGTCGGAGTGCCATTCCCGCCAGCTGCCCGACTTGCGGAAGATGCGGGAGCCGGGGCGTTGGGACAGGCCCTTCACGAACTTGTGCCGGATCCCCGGATGAGAGAGGATTTCCTTCATCTCCCCCGAGGCCCAGGGGCTGACCAGCGTGCCCTGTTCGAGCATCACCAGGAACCGGGCCACCTGACGGGCCGTGGCGCCGTGCGAGAGGTGGTGCATCGGGTCGCGCTTCCAGCGCCCCAGTCCGCCGCCGTAGTCCTTGCCCACCCAGAGGCCCCCCTGGCGGTTGGGGTCGTACAGCTGGTACCCCGGGTCGCGCAGGGTGCGGGCGATGTTCTCGAAGCCGACCAGCCGGATCGAATCGGTGGCCGCCCGGTTGCTGGAAAAGCGGATCATCTTCACCAGCTGATCTTTGACCTGGGGCGTGTAGGCGACCTCCCCCCGCTGGACCGCGTCGAACACCGCCAGCAGGATCGCGATCTTGGGAAGGCTCGCGGCATAGCGCATCCGGTCGAAATCGGTCCCCGCGAACCGCAGATCGCCGTCGGACAGGTCCACCAGCGCCACCGAGAGGCGGCCCTGCCGGATCAGCTTGCGGAACGGCGCCTGAGCCAACACCTGGTCGAGCCCCGCCTGCAGCTGGGGGTCGGGCGGCGGCAGCACCAGCGCATCGCTGGCGGCTGCCGGCAGCAGCACGACACTCAGACACAACAGCAGCGAAAACACCATCCCCGACGTTTTCATAGAATCCCGCAACTTTCTCACGAATTACGCTCCCGTACAAGCTTCTCGATCTCCGCCGCGATCACGGCGTGTTCCCACGCGGAGTTCACCTTCAACACGTTGGACATCATAGATACGAGGTAGACCAGCGGAGTATTCCCCTCACGCGGGGATTCCACGATGGCCACCGAGTGCATCAGGTTCATGACGTTGCCCCGGTACTGCCCGCACTCGTAGCCCTCTTCCTGTTTGCAGCGATACAGCGATCCCGACTTGAAGTAGACCGCCGCGTCGTTCAAGGCCTCCGAGGAGGCGTAGCGGTAGCGCCGGCGGGTGAAGTAGAGCATCTTCTTCATCTCCAGGCTGCTCCAGCGGTCCACCAGCCGTCCCTGCTCCATCTTCACCAGCCACCGCAAGATCCCGTTGGGGGTGCTGTGGCTGCCCTGGCCCGGGATCACGCTCGAGGCCGTACGCGTGAAGAAGGTGCGCACGTGGAAGTTCTCGTGGTCGAGCCCCGCCTCCCGCGAGGGCCGCTCCAGCACTTCCACCGAGCGCCGGATCAGTTCCGGCTTCCCCGCTTCCTCGAAATACGCAGCTTCCTGCTCGGGCGTCGGGGGATAGTCCGCGCCCAACGCGTCCAGCAGCAGCACCTGCTTCCAGACCATCGACGCCGCCGCGTTGGAACTGGGCGACACCATGTGGTCGAGCCACTCCCAGAGGCTGAACCGGTCTCCCACCCGGACGGCTCGGTGGGCCACCGAGGCGAAATCCGGGGCCACCACCGGAATGGCGTGGTGGTTGGGGACCACGAAACGGTCCGCCACCACTTCCGTTTCGCGCAGCAGGCGCTTCCGGTCCTCGATGCTGTCGGGGTGCAGCCGGCGCAGCTGGTCCAGCAGACCGGCCATGATTAACAGCTTGGCGACGCTTCCGGGGATGT
>JBFGHG010000554.1:0-3525 GCA_041578395.1 Acidobacteriota bacterium | reverse complement strand
GTCGGCCTGGGGGTGGGTGCGATCGCCCTGGTCATGGCGACCGTACCGCACGTCTTCGGGACCTTCGAGAGCTTCCCGGTACGGCTGGCCGCCTCGCTGCTGGTGGTGGTGTTCGCCTTCTTCTTCGTGACCGTCTCTTCGCGCATCGTGGGCCTGGTCGGGGTGACTTCCAACCCCACCAGCGGCATGACCATCGCCACCCTGATCGGCGTCTCGTCCCTGTTCCTGCTGCTGGGCTGGACGGACGACGCCGGCAAGGCGGCCGCCATCAGCGTGGGCTGCGTGGTGGCCATCGCCGCCTCCATCGCCGGCGACACCTCACAGGACCTGAAGACCGGCTTCATCCTGGGCGCCACGCCGCGGCGCCAGCAGCTGGGAGAGCTGCTGGGGGTGCTCACATCTGCGACCTTCGTGTGCCTGGCGGTGCTGCTGCTGGACGGCGCCTACGGCTTCGGCACCACCGAACTGCCCGCGCCCCAGGCCACGCTCATGAAGCTGGTGATCGAAGGGGTGCTCGAGAGTTCCCTTCCCTGGACGCTGGTCGCCATTGGCGCGGGTATTGCTGTCATCGCCGAGGTGGCGGGCGTGCAGAGCCTGGCCTTCGCGGTGGGCGTGTACCTGCCGCTGACGACGACCTTTCCGGTCTTCCTGGGCGGCATGCTGCGCTGGTGGCTGGAGCGAAGCGCCCCCACCGCGGAGCAGAAAGACTCGCGCCGGGAGAACGGCGTGCTGCTCGGGTCCGGGCTGGTGGGAGGAGAGGGGTTGCTGGGCGTGGGGATCGCGGCGGTGGCCTTTCTCTACGGGGGCGCTCCCTCGGGGATCGGTTCGGAATGGGCGGGGAGCCTGGCGCCCTGGGTGTCGGCGTTGGCGTTCGCGGGCCTGATCCTGTTGATCGCCCGCAGCTGCCGTGACACGGAATCACGGCCTGGAAGGTAGCCGTGGCACGGGCATCCTGTCGGTGATTCGGAATCACAGCCTGGAAGGCTGGTCCACGTGCAAGGAGGCTGATTCATGTCGGACCTGGCTCTGATCGCCTTGGTCGCCAGCGGATTGGCCGCGGCCTCGTCGGCGCTCGGAGTGCTTCCCTACCGCCTCCGCCGCAGCGTCGCCCCCTCCGGAGTCGGCTTCGCCCAGGCCGCCGCCTCCGGTTTCATGCTGGGGATCAGCTACCTGTTGCTCTTCCGGGGCCTGTCGCTGTCCGCCGTCTGGCTGATCGCCGGCAGCCTGCTCGGAATCGGCTACACCCTGGCCGTGCAGACGCTGGTGGGGGTGCGCGAACTGCACCGGGAGAACGACGACGGGCGGGACCCCAGCCTGGGCTACCGGGCTCTGCTGCAGGACATCCTGCACTCCGCCTCGGAGGGGATCGCCATCGGCGCGGCCCTGGTGCTGTCCGTCGAGCTGGGATGCTTCATGGCGGCCACGCTGGCCGTCCACAACGTGGGGGAGGCGATGGCGCTCACCCAGGTATTGCGGCGTAACCGGCTGGGCCTCCTGCAGCTGGCCGCCCTGGCGGTCGTCAGCAAGAGCAGCCAGGTGCTGCTGGCTTTGCTGCCCCTGGCGCTGGCCGGAGCAGCTCCCGACTTGCAGCCGCTGATCCTCGGTTTTGCCGCGGGCGCGCTGCTCTACCTGGTGTTGACCGAGCTGCTGCCGTTGTCCTACGCGGCGCTGAATCACCGCTGGACGGCTGCAGCCGCCAGCCTGTCGGCCGGGGCGGTGGTGCTGCTGGAACGCATCTTGATCTGAACATGCCCACAGTCGTCTGGACAGTCTTTCTGCTGGGACTCGTGACGGCCCTGGCCACCGGGCTGGGCGCCCTCCCCTTCCTGCTGGTGCGCCGCATTACCGCGGCCACGATCGCCCGGGCCAACGCCGCCGCCTCCGGCCTGATGCTGGGCGCCTCCTTCAGTCTGATCGCCGAAGGGTCGCGCCACGGCGGCTGGCAAACAATGGCGGGAGGGCTGCTGGGTGCGCTCTTCATCCTGGGCGGGGAGCGCCTGCTGTCGGACCGGGACGTACAGCTGGGGGACCTGCGGGGACTGGACGCGCGCAAGGCGTTGCTGCTGCTGGCGGTGATGACGCTGCACTCCTTTTCCGAGGGAGTGGCCGTGGGCGTCGCCTTCGGAGGAGGGGAGCGGCTGGCGGTCCTGATCACCGCGGCCATCGCGGTGCACAACGTGCCGGAAGGTCTCGCCATCAGCGCCACGCTCCGGCCCCGGGGGGCCAGTATCGCCGCCTGCGCCGCCTGGAGCGTGTTTTCCTCCCTCCCGCAGCCCCTGATGGCGGTGCCCGCTTTCCTCTTCGTGGACCTGGCCCGCGCCGTGCTCCCCTACGGACTCGGCTTCGCCGCCGGCGCCATGGTCTTCATGGTCCTGCAGGAGCTGCTGCCCGAGAGCTACCAGGACTTGAGCGCCAGTGAAACGGGCCTCTGGGTGAGCCTGACCTTGATGGGAATGGTCCTGTTTCAGACTCTGTCCTGAGGCCCCCCTCCCTTCTTCCCCCGTCCGCCGGCCTTTCCCTCTCCGAGAAAGTGGGGCAAAATACCCAATTGGGTGGTCCGACCCACTGACGATCGGGGCAGGGTCGACTTTACCCCCGCCAGGCGTGGGTTCCCGGGCGGAGCGCTTTTTGCTAGGTGGGCAGTGGCAGAGTGTGCTGTCAGAGCGAGGCATGATGAAAGGCAAGACGGTTCTCATCGTCGACGACGAAAAGCTGGTCCGCTGGTCGATCCGGCAAAAGGCGGAATCGCAGGAGTACGCCGCGCTGGAGGCAGCCACCGGCGAGGACGCCATCCGGCTCTTTCACGAACACATGCCCGACCTCGTCACGCTGGACATGCAGCTGCCGGACATGAACGGGCTGCAGGTGCTGGTGGAGCTGAAGAAAATCGCCCCCACCGTACCGGTCATCATGATCACGGCGCACGGCGCCATTGCCGACGCCGTCAAGGCGCTGCAGATCGGGGCCTACGACTACCAGGAAAAACCGGTCGACTTCGGCCGCCTGCTGCATTCCTTCACCCACGCCCTGGAGACCAGCGAGCTGCGGCGCCAGGTGGAACTCAACAAGCGGTAGCAGGAAGAGACCTATTCGGTGGACCGCATCGTCGGCAATTCGGAGGTGTTGCGGCGGGTCAAGGCGCTGGTCGGCAAGGTGGCCGACAGCGAGGCCAGGACGATTCTGGTGCAGGGCGAGAGCGGCACCGGCAAGGACCTGGTGGCCAAGGCGCTCCACTACCAGAGCCGGCGGGCGCACAAGCCCTTCATGGTGCTCAACTGCGCCGCCATTCCCGAGCAGCTGCTCGAGAGCGAGCTGTTCGGCCACGAGCGGGGAGCCTTCACCGACGCCAAGACCCTCAAGAAGGGCCTCTTCGAAATCGCCGACAACGGCACCCTCTTCTTCGACGAGATCAGCGAGATGAACATCCACCTGCAGAGCAAGCTGCTGCGGGTGCTCGAGGAACAGACCTTCCGCCGCATCGGCGGCGTCAAGGACATCTCGACGGACGTCCGGGTGATCTGCGCC
>JBFGHG010000553.1:0-3531 GCA_041578395.1 Acidobacteriota bacterium | reverse complement strand
CTCTGGAAGGAGAGCGGGGTGCCGCTGCACGTAGTGTTGCGCGGCATCGACCGGAGCTTCGAGGACGCGCCCGTCCGCCGCAAGCAGAGTCCCCGGACGCTGTTTTACTGCCACCCGGCGGTGATGGAGGTCTTCGACGAGTTTCAGCAGGCGCGCACCGGGGCGCACGAAGAAGAGCCGGCGGCTGCGCCGGCGGAATCGGAACTGGAGCGGGTGGCCTCGTTCGTGGCCGAGTTGAGGGGCGCCCTGGAGTCCCGGGACGGAGCGCCGTTCGAGCGGGCGCGGGAGCTGCTGCGGGGGCTGGCCGCCGAACTGCAGGAGCGCCCCCGGGTCCGGCTCGAGGAGTTGGACCGGGCCACCAGCGAGATCGGCGCGCACCTGGCCCGCGACCTGCTCGAGGCAATGCCGCCCGAGCGGCGCAAGACCGTGAAGGCGGAGGTCCGCAAGGAACTGCGGCTGTACAAACGGCGCCTTTCGCCCGAGATGTACCAGCGGCTCTCGCAGAGCTACCTGGAGCGGCGGGTTCGAAAGGAGGAGAACCTGCCCGAGTTCAGCCTCTTCGACATGCAGTGACGGTCAGCCGAGCCGGGCCTGGCGCCAGATCTCGCGCCAGCGGGGACGGGCGCCGCTCAGCAGCAGGCCCACACGGAAGAGCCGGGCCCCGAGGCCGAGCGCCAGCCGGATCGAGACGCCCAGTACCACCAGCGAGCCCGCCACTTCCCACCAGGCGATCCCGGCCGGATCGAGTGAGAGCCGCAGCAGCACCGTGATGGGCGCGGTAAACGGAATCCATGTCATCACCAGCGCAGCGGGGTGATGCGGCTCCTGCACGAAGACGCCGATCAGCATCATGGGGACCACGGCCAGCAGCGTCCAGATCGCCGAGAGTTGCTGGCTTTCCCGCTGGTTGCTGCCCAGCGAACCCATGCCCAGCATCAGGCTTCCCAGAAAGAGGTACCCCCCGAGGAACAGGAAGAGGCCCACACCCATGGCCAGCCACGGCAACTCCACGCCGAAAGACGCCAGGGTGGCCGCAAAGACCAGCCCGGCCCCGATCATCATGCCGAACCAGACGGCGACCTGCAGCAGACCGGCGCCGGCCAGGCCCAGCAGCTTCCCGAATAGGATTTCCTCGGGGCTGACGCAAGACAAGATCACCTCGACTACCTTGTTCTCCTTCTCCAGGGCCGTGCCCTGCACCAGGTAGCCGGCGCTCATCATGAGCGACACGAACAGCAACATCGTGAAGGCCACCGGCATCACCAGGCGCGCGATCAGGGTACCGACGCTGCGGGGTGTACGCCGTCCGTCGGCGTCCAGGGTCCAGCTCTCGACTTCGGCGATCGGCTCCCGGACGCGCTCCGAGACCTCGGGATCGAGCCGGCCCGACAGCAGACTCTCCAGGATCAGGCGCCGCAGCGTGTCGCGTCCTCCCGAGCCTCCGTTCAGACCGGGCGTATCGCCGAAGTACTCCTCCATGCGGCCGCTGTGCAGGAAGTCCTCGGGAAACAGGTAGTAGGCTTGCAGCCGGCCATCCAGCAGGGCCCGGCGGGCGGACTCCTCGTCCGGAAAGGCCCGGAAGACGGAGCGCTCGCCCCAGGCCAGGGGCCCCGACAGGAGGTCGGCCCGGCCGGACCGCTCGAGTGCGTCGCGCAGGCCCTCCGGGATCTCTCCGCCGCCGTTTTCCAGGTCCCTCTCGAGTGCCAGAGCACCGCTGCGGTCGACGACGCCGTACAGTTTCGGTTCCTCCTTCGACCGCTGCAGGACGAAGCCGACCCCCGTGATCAGGCCCCCGTACAGGAGCACGAAGACCGGCATGCCGAAGGTGGCGACCAGGTAGCCCATGCGCTTGAGCGTGGAGAGAAACTCGAAGGCGGCCACGGTGCGGACCTTGGAGAAACGGGTCATGCGGCCGCTCCCTCCACGACCTGCACGAAAATGTCTTCGATCGGCGCCAGAATCCGCTCGAAGCGGTCGACGGTCGTGCCGGCGGCCAGCAGCTGCTGGAGGATGCTCTGCGCCGACGCGCCCCGGTCCAACAGGAGACGCCACCGGCCGGGTCCTTCAGCAGTGGAGCGGACCACGCCGTCCAGTTCGGGGAGGTTTCCCCCCAGCGCGACACGGACCTCGGGCAGCGAGTAACGCCGGCGCACTTCGTTGACTTCGCCGTACACCACCAGCTTCCCGCGGTGGATCAGCCCTACGCGGTCGCACAGCTTCTCCACCAGGTTCATCTGGTGGGTGGAGAGGATGGTGCAGCGGCCAGCCCGGCGCCGCTCGCGGATCAGTTTGCGGATCAGGCGCAGATTGACCGGGTCCAGGCCTGAAAACGGCTCGTCCAGGACGCACAGCTCCGGGTCGATCATCAGGGTGGCGGCGATCTGCACTTACTGGCCCATGCCCTTGCTGAGCCGCTACACCTTCCAGCCGGCCACCTCCGGCATTCCGACCTTCTCGAGCCACTCGAGTCCGCGGTGCCGGGCCTCGACCCGGCTCAGCCCGCGCAACCGGCCGAAGTAGATCATCACCTCCAACACCTTTCGCTTCCGGTAGAGTCCACGTTCTTCGGGCAGGTAGGCGATGCGGTCCAGGTGCTGACGTCGGAAGGGTTCGCCGAACAGGATCACCTGGCCCGAGTCGGGACGGATGATGTCCAGCAGGATCCGGATCAGGGTGGTCTTGCCGGCCCCGTTGGGCCCCAGCAGCCCGAACACCTCGCCGGCCTCCACGGACAGGGAGACCCCCCGTAGCGCGGGGTTGTCCCCGTAGCTCTTGGCCAGCTCTCGGATCTCCAGCAGCGGCGTCATGGCGGAGGCTACCTTATACCAGAAGTACTGCCGCGCGAATGTGAGACAATACTCCCTTTACGCATGAGCGTTACGAATACTCGAACGACCAGAGTACGCCGGACCGGCTGGCCGCTGTTGCCGTTGGCTGCCCTGCTGCTGGCCGCGGCGTCCAACGAGTCCCCGCCGGTCACCTTCACGGAGGTGGCGCGCCAGGCCGGGATCACCTTCCTGCACCAGTCCGCCCCCGAAAAGAAGTACATCGTGGAATCGATGAGCGGCGGGGTGCTGATGCTGGACTACGACAACGACGGCTGGCTGGACCTCTACTTCGTCAACTCGCTCACCGTCGAGGCGGCCATCGACCCCAACTTCGTGCCGGGCGCGTCGACCGCCAGCCACCTCTACCGCAACCGGGGGGACGGCACCTTCCAGGAACGGGGCGGGGAGCGCGTGGCTCGTCCGCGTCGCAGGACCGGGCCGCATCGAGACCGAGCGCGTGCGCGTCGCGCCCCTGCGCTGGGAGATCGTCGAGATCGACGCCGCCGCGCTCGACGGCGACGCGGCCGGACCGGACGACGACGCGGTCGGCCAGGCGCTCGAACGGCTCGTCCGCCGCGGGCTGGACGGCATGCTCGAGCGGGTCGCGCCGACGCTCGGCGCGGCGCGCGCCGTCGGCTGCCGCGTGCGACTCGCCGGCCGGACGAAGCACGAGCGCGCGGTGCGGCGACTCGCCGCCGCGGAG
>JBFGHG010000552.1:0-3536 GCA_041578395.1 Acidobacteriota bacterium | reverse complement strand
GACGACCGACTCGCCGTCCGGCCCGAAGCGGGTGAGCGTGGGCAGCTCGTAGCTCTCGAACGCCGCCACGTTCAGCGGCGTACGGTCGTAGAACAGCCCCACCCCGCCGCGCAGGATTCCCCGCCCGTCGGGCAACACCCCGATGACCGCCCCCAGCCGCGGCGAGACGTTGTTGCGCTCCAGCACGCCGTCCCGGTCGAATCGCAGGCCGTATTCCAGGATCAGCCGCTCGCTGACCCGCCAGCGGTCCTGCGCGAACAGCGCCAGGTCGGTGTTGCGCTCCCGCTGGCTGGTGGCCGAACCGAACTCCAGACGCTGGCTGAGCGTCCCGTCCGCCCGCACGATATTCACCGGCCGGCTCTGGCTGAGTCCGTCGAAAGAGTGGTGCAGCAGGTCCACGCCGAAGCGGAAGTGGTGCTCGCCCCGGCCCTCGCGCACCCAGCCCAACGCCTCCACCCACTGCAGGCTGCGGGTGCGGCGCCGCTGGATGTTGAAGAAGTGGCCCTGGTTCTCGTCGGGCGTGAGGAACATCTCCCCCAGGCCCTGCCCGTAGACGTCCACGTCGTACTCTCGCAGCGAGACGGTCGACTCGAGCACCGCCGTCGGCGTGATCACGAAGCGCTCCGACAGCCCCACGTTCCAGCCCCGCTGGTGGAGGTTGGCCGTCACCGGGATGGCGTTGAAGGTGTCCAGGTTGGCGAAGTCGATCTTGCGGGGGAACAGCGCGAAGATGGCCGTCACCGTGTGCCGGTCGTTGACCACCGCGTCCAGCTGCGTGAACGAATCGAAGCTCTCCAGCCGGATGTCGTTGCTCAGGTTGGGCTGGGCCGGCACGCGCGTGCGCAGGAAGCGGTACTGCCAAGTCTGCGCCACCCAGACCCGGTTGTCCACCAGCGGACCCCGGATCGACAACCGCGGCGTGAAGCCGCCGAGCCCCACGATGTGCCCGTCCCTGAAGCGCGGCCGCGGGAAGAAGTTGTTGAACAGGAACTTCCACTTGTCGGTCCCCTGCCGGGTCAGGATGTTGGTCGTCCCCGTCGAGAAGCGGCCGAACTCGGCGGCGTACGGGTTGGGCAGCACGTCCAGGCTCTCGATGGCGTCGCTGGGCAGGTTGAACCCGAAGTCGCCGGTGGCCGGGTCGGTCACGTCGGTGCTGGAGTTGACCACCAGGCTGCTCTGAGTCGGGGTGCCCCCCTTCAGGACGATGCGGCCGTCGGCGGCCCGCAGCACGCCGGGCACCAGCGGGATCAGCCCGCTGAAATCGTCGCCCTTGATGGGCACCACGTCCACCAGCTCGCCCGCCATCGACTGGCCCGACGTCGCCGTTTCTTCGGGCTGCTGGCCGCGCTGGCCGACCACCTCGACTTCCTCTTCGAGCTGCGCCACCTCGAGCCGGAGGTCCAGCGAGCGGACGCCGGCCGCGAACACGTCCAGCCCTTCCCGCACGAGGTCCTGGAAACCGGGCAGGGACGCGCTCAGCCGGTAGCGCCCCGGCGGGATGCGCCGAAGTTCGTAGCGGCCGCGCTCGTCGCTGACCGCTTCGGCGACCACCACGCCGTCCGTTTCGTCCGTCAGCGAGACCGCCACGCCGGGCAACGCGCTGCCGTCGGACGCGGTGACGACTCCGCGGACGGTGCCCGTCACGACTTGCGCGAGGAGGCTGGCGCCCGGGACGAGTGCCGCCAGCAGCACGAATAGAGCCGCCTTCCGGAGCCTCAACGCTCCAACTCCACGGCGACTCCGGGGAAGGGAAGAAAGGGGCGCTCGGGGATCGAGGCCGGGTCGCGGATCACGCGGTTGCGGTCGTCGAGCATCTCCAGGGTCCGGAACAGCGTCGGGACCACGTCCAGAGTGGTGCACACCTCCTCGACCCTTTGACCGCGGGGAATGCCGGTGCGGCTGCCGCCCCACAGCAGAAAGGAGGTGCGGGTGACGATCGGCTTCAGCCCGGCGTGACTCCCGCCGGAGGTCCGGGCCTTGGAGTTGAAGTTCCAGAGCGGGTTGGACCAGACCACGAAGTCGGGCTGGACGCTGGCGTACTTGCGCTTGAGCCCCCGCAGGTAGCGCTGCTTCGATTCGGGCGAGTCGAACTGGATCAGGTAGCGCTGAAAGTCGGGGCTGTCCACGAAGGCCGGTACCGGGTCATTGTACAGGTCCAGCAGGATGGCCATGGAGGTGCCGTACTCGGTGCGGTGGACCGCCCGCAGCCACTGCCGCCGGGGACGGTAGCGGCCCATCCACTCCCAGGCGGAGGAGCCGTCGGGCGACTCGAAGCCGGGGCCGCGCAGGATCGCCAGCGGGTCGGTCTCGGCGTGCATCCGGAAGCGGGCGCTGCCGTCCTCGAACTGCTGGAGGCCGGCAATGGGCAAATAGGCGACCTCGCCCTCGGCGCTCTGCAGCAGCAGCGCCTCTCCCCCCTTCAACGGGTTCCCCTTGGCCGTCGACTTCACCCACAGCGCCAGCTCGATCGGCCGGTCCGCCTCGCGGAAGCCGTGGCGACGCAATTCCGCGGCGGCGGAGGCGGGGGGCACCCGCGTCAGGATGACGTCGTAGGGGTTGGCCAACCCGTTGGCGGGCGCGTTGGCGGCCCGGTAGTCACTCAGGACCTGGAAGTAATCCATGGGGACCGGGTTGCCCTGGTGGTCGACCGTCGTCTGGACCCAGTTCAGTTCCTCGTCCAGGCCGATGGTGTAGTTCGACAGCTGATGGACGTCGTTGGCCAGGCCCAGATAGCCCTTGGGAATGAAGTCGCCAATCTCGAACGCCTTGCCGAACACCTCGTCGAAGTAGAGCCCGCCTTCCTCCGGCTCGAAGCGGACCCGCAGCAGGCGCTCGAGGGCTTCGATCTGGGGAGCGTCCCGTTTGGCTTCCACCCGCAGCCTCCAGGCGCTGTCCTGAGAGTAGTTGTCCGCCTTCTCCTCGAGGCGGGCGGCCAGCTCCAAACTCGACTCGTGGTAGTCCCTGTAGGCGGCCAGGTCGGGCTCGAGCCAGCGCCTGCTCCGCTCGAGGGTGGCGCGAAACAGCTCGCGCAGACGCGCGAAGCGCTCGGGTGCAATTCGGTCTCTGCGCAGCTCGAGCAGCAGCAGGTGCAGGCGGTTCAGGTCGTTGTTGCGCAGGAAGACCGAGGAGCGGCCGTTGCCGAAGTTGTCCAGAAAGGCGGTGATGTACCCCTTCTCGCCCTTGGGATGGCCCTTGCTGCCGTAGGGGGAGTACTTGCTCTCATACACGCGGGGGAAGTCGATGCCGGGCAGCGGGACCGTGACCGCGTTCCAGGCGCCCTCCACCAGCAGCGTCTTGACCGTGTGCCCTCCCATCAGCGGCGTGCGGAAGACCTTGGTGATGGGAAAGGAGATGGCGGTCCGCCCGGGGTCGATCTCCGAGCCGTGGTCGGAGGTCATGGCGACCACCGTGTCGGCCGCGCGCGCGCTCTGCTCCACCGCCCGGAAGACCGTCCCCACCAGGCGGTCGAGTTTGACCAGCCAGTAGATCAGGTTCTCCGGGTGGGGGTCGACGTGCTGCTGGTGGTCCATCACCGT
>JBFGHG010000551.1:0-3536 GCA_041578395.1 Acidobacteriota bacterium | reverse complement strand
GCCGGTAGTGATGGAGGTCAACTCATCGCCCGGACTCGAAGGGATCGAACAGGCCACGGGCAAGGACGTGGCCGGCACCATCGTCCAGTTCATGGAAAAGCACGCCAAACCGGGCAAGACCCGGACCCGGGGGACCGGGTGATGAGCGGCGAGGGCCGCCGCGACTCCCCTGCCGCCGCCAAGCCGGTCGACCCGTCCATCCCTTTGACGATCGGCGGTACGGAGATCGCCTCCGGCGCCCGCGCCACCATCGACCTGCCGGTGGCCCGGCTCTACACCCACACGCAGACGACGCTGCCCCTGCGGGTGGTGCGGGGACGCAAGGCGGGACCGGTCCTGTTCGTCTCCGCGGCCCTGCACGGGGACGAGATCGGCGGCGTGGAGATCATCCGGCGCCTGTTGCAGCACCGGGCCCTGAAGAGTTTGCGAGGCTGTCTGATCGCCGCCCCGGTGGTCAATGTCTACGCTTTTTTGAACCAGTCTCGCTACTCTCCCGACCGCCGCGACCTGAACCGCTGCTTCCCGGGCATCGGAGAGGGGTCGCTCACCTCGCGGCTGGCGCGGCTGTTCATGGAGGAGGTCGTGGAGCGCTGCACCCACGGCATCGACCTGCACACCGGCTCCAACCACCGCGCCAACCTGCCCCAGGTGCGGGTCCGGCTGGAGGACGAGGAAGGCCGGCGGCTGGCGATGGCCTTCGGCGCGCCCATCGTGATCGACGCCGAGCTGCGCGACGGGTCGTTGCGCGAGGCGGTGCAGGACAAGGGCATTCCGGTGCTGGTCTATGAGGCGGGCGAGGCCCTGCGTTTTCACGAGCCCTCCATCCGGACGGGCGTGCGGGGCGTGCTGGCGGTGATGCGGGAGCTGAAGATGCTTCCCAAAGCGCGCAAGACGACGAAGGCCCCGCCGCCGCCGGCCGTCTCGCGCCGCACCAGCTGGGTGCGCACTCCCATCAGCGGCATCTTCAACGCTCGGGTCCCGCTGGGGGCGATGGTGCGCGAGAAGGACCTGCTGGCCACCATCGCGGACCCGTTCGGCGGCAACGAAGAGCAAGTGCGGGCGCCCATGGCCGGGATCGTCATCGGGATTCTGAAGCTGCCCCTGGTGCACCAGGGGGACGCGTTGTTGCACCTGGCTGAGCTGGAGGAGACGGATTCGAAATCCTTGAGGGCATTGGAGCATTCCGTAGCGGAGCTGGTTCCGCCGCCGGTCCACTCACGGACCTCGAATCAGCGCGATGGGAGGTAGTCCGCTTCCTCCAGCGACCCTTCCCGTTTATCATCCTTGACCGAGGCGGTCCTTGCCAGGGACTGCATGCCAAGGCGGCCTCGCGCAAACCGAAGCGGAAACGGCCGCGGCTCCCATTCCCCCCAGACGCACTCGACGCAGCCTCGCCAGGCGCGACTCTGGGACGAAGAGTCAGCGCCGTCCCGGGCAGGATCTTCCGCGGACCTTGTTGAAGGTCCCGGCAGGCTCTCGTGCCCGGCGGACCGTCCGTCAGGATGCGATGCCAAGCCAGATCCGTGAGGTCAGACCAACAACTGCTTGGAGTCCACCAGCTTGACGTCGACGTTGCCCGCCGCCCGCGCCAGCTGCACCATCTGCTCGGTACCGCCGACCTCCCCCCCGCCTGATTCCTCCGAGAGGGCGATCAGCGAAAGACGCGCCGCTTTCCAGGTACGGGCCATCTGCATCACCCAGCGGTTGCCTCGGTCCCATGGGTCCGTGTTGCTTCCCTCCAGCCAGCGGGGAAGGCCCGGCCGGTCGCTGAGTTCCAGAATCCGAAGACCCTGCTGCTGGAGCTCGAGGAAGCGCGACCTCCAGTCGTCCAGGGTTTGGAACGTCTCGGCCGCGAAATTCTCCGCCGGCATCGGCAGGCAGACGGTGCTCGGAATGCCGAGTTCGCGGCAGACCTCGTGCGACAGGATGTCGGCGCCCGGGGCGCCCGAGGCCAGCACCACCAAGTCGTGCTGGTCGTCGCGCAGGCTCTCCAGCTCCTTCTGCAGCAGCCGGCGAGCATTGTCGACGCTGGAGGCGGGAAAGTGCGGCTGAGCGCGATCGGGTGCGTCGACCGTGTGTACGCCCATGACGACGACGTGCACCGGCTTTTGCTTCGGAGTCGGGTCCGCGGTGTCCTGGGTGCCGGCCAGCCGCGGCTCGATGGCTGCGATGACGGCGTTGGCCATCTCAGCGCCGGTTCAGGTCCCGCAACACGTAATGCAGAATCCCGCCGTGCAGGTAGTAGTGCACCTCGTTGGCGGTGTCCACGCGCACCCGGGCCTTGAAACTCGTCGCCTTCCCCGCGGGGTCGACCGCCCGCACGTGTACCATCCGACCCGGCTCCAGTCCCCCGGCCAGCCCGGTGATGTCGTAGGTCTCGAAGCCCGTCAGCCCCAGGCTGACCCGCCCCTCGCCCGGCTCGAACTCGAGCGGCAGCACGCCCATGCCAATCAGGTTGCTGCGGTGGATGCGTTCGTAGCTCTCGGCGATCACCGCCCGCACGCCCAGCAGGCGTGTCCCCTTGGCGGCCCAGTCGCGCGACGACCCGGAGCCGTACTCCTTGCCGGCGATCACCAGCAGCGGCGTCCCCTGCCGCTGGTACTCCATCGAGGCGTCGTAGATGAAGACCGGCTCGCCCTCCGGCTCGGTCGTCGTATAGCCCCCCTCCACCCCGGGGACCAGCAGGTTGCGCAGGCGGATGTTGCCGAAGGTCCCCCGCATCATCACCTCGTGGTTGCCCCGGCGCGAACCGAACGAGTTGAAGTCGCGCGGCTGGACGCTGTGGTTCATCAGGTAACGGCCCGCCGGGCTGTCCTTGGGGATGGACCCGGCCGGCGAGATGTGGTCGGTGGTGACCGAATCCCCCAGCAGCGCCAGCACCCGCAGACCCCTCAGGTCGCGGGGCGGGTCCGGTTCGCTGCCCATGTCCTCGAAAAAGGGCGGCCTGCGGATGTAGGTGGAATCGCCTTGCCAGTCGTAGATCTCCCCTTCGGGCACCGGCAGCCCGCGCCAAGTTTCGTCGCCCGTGAAGACGTCCGCGTACTTGCGCTCGAACATCTCCCGCTTCACACACGCGCGCACCGTCTCGGTGATCTCCCGCTGCGACGGCCAGAGGTCTTTCAGGAAGACGTCGTTGCCCTGCTGGTCCTGCCCCAGCGGCTGTTCGAACAGGTCCACGTCCATCCGCCCCGCCAGGGCGTAGGCCACCACCAGCGGCGGCGAGGCCAGGTAGTTGGCCCGCACGTGCGGGTTGATGCGGCCCTCGAAGTTGCGGTTGCCCGACAGCACCGAGCACGCCACCAACCCGTGTTCAGAGATGGCCTGGGCGATCTCCGCCGGCAGCGGCCCGCTGTTGCCGATGCAGGTGGTGCAGCCGTACCCCACCAGGTTGAAGCCCAGCTGGTTCAGGTAGGACGTCAGGCCGGCCTCGTCCAGGTACTCCGTGACCACCTTCGAGCCGGGCGCCAGGCTGGTCTTGACCCAGGGGTGACGCTTCAGGCCCTTCTCGGCCGCTTTCTTGGCCAGCAGCCCGGCCG
>JBFGHG010000550.1:0-3541 GCA_041578395.1 Acidobacteriota bacterium | reverse complement strand
CTGGCGACCAACTTCGGGGCCGAAGCGCAGGCCGTGCAGCTGATTCCCTACCTCGAGGACGGCACCCGCCTCGAGACGGTCTCTCTGGAGGTACCGGCAGGCGAGTCGGCGATCCGGGTGTCGACCGAGCTGTTCGGCAGCGACGACGTCAGCCATCTGGGAATCTGCGGGGACGCCTCGGTGGCCCTGTCGGCCGCCTACCGGATCACCTCGATTCTGGGCGCCAGCGCCCACGTGCGGGAGACCTCGCTGGTGGACACCGAGTTCCTCTTCTACCCCGGCGAGTGGGAGATCGTCTTCGACGGCATGGCGCTGCTCAACCTGGGTGCCGAGCCCGCGGAGGTGGCGGCCGTGCTGCTGGACGCCGCGGGGCGGGAGCTGGAGCGGGTGGTGCTCGACGACGCCCTGGCCCCGCTGGCCAAACAGCTGGCGGTCTTCGAGGCCGAGTTCGAGGCCCGGGGCGGCAGCGCCGTCCGGATCGAGTCGAGCCAGCCGGCCACCCTGCTGCTGCTGCGGGGCACCAGGCCGCCCGGCGAGCCGATGCTCCTGTACGAGACGGTTCCGATTGCGGTGACGGCGCGGAAGTAGCCCGGGTCACGAAGGGCGCGCGGTAGACTGGCGGGGTGGAGAACGAAGGGGAGCCGAAATATGCCGGGTTCTGGCTGCGGGCGTGGGCGGCGGCGCTCGATTCGCTGCTGCTGATGGCCCTGCTGGTGCCGGCGGCCCTGGCGGTCTACGGTGTCTCGTATTTCACCTCGCCGGGCGGCTGGTTCCGTGGACCGGCCGATCTCTTCCTGCAGGTGGTCCTCCCCTTCCTGCTCGTCTTCTGGTTCTGGAAACGCTGGCTGGCGACTCCGGGCAAGATGCTGCTGGCGTCGAAGATCGTGGACGCCCGCAGCGGCGCCGACCCCACCAGCCGCCAGCTGCTGTTGCGCTACCTGGGCTACTTCGTGGGCCTGATCCCGCTCGGCCTGGGCTTTTTCTGGGTGCTGTGGGACGGGCGGAAGCAGGGCTGGCACGACAAGCTGGCCGGAACCGTGGTGATCGTCGACCGGGAAGCCGCCTCCTCGCGCCGCCTCTGGCGCTGGCTGGCCCTGGCCAGCGGCGTGACGGTTCTCGTCACCGCCGCGGCCGTCCTGGCGGCGGGACTCTGGCTGTGGCAGAACCAGGAGTTGCTCACGCGCGACTGGGCCGGCGCCCAGGAGGCCTTCGAGCAGGGGATGCTGGCCGGGGCGGGCGGCAAGGCCGAACGCTGCCCTCCGCAGGCGTTCCAGCGGCTGGAGCAATGCACCGGGTTCTTCTGCGTCCACCGCAGCTCCATGTTTCTGGCCGGCTGCCTGGGCGCCAGCCCGGACGCGGACGAGTTCTGTTCCGGGGTACCCACCAGCCTGACCTCCATCGCCTTCGCCGAGTGGCCCCGGCAGCAGTGCCGCGAGCTGGGCCGGGAAGACCTCTCCTGTGTGCGGCTAATGAGCTTCTCGATGACCGCCTGCCGGACCCTTCCCGAGACGCAGCGGGGAGCGGGCGGGTTCGTCCGCTGAGGTTTGCGGCCGTCTGAGACCGCGTGGTACCTTCCCCCCACCGAAAGGAGCCCAGATGCCGGACTCTTCCAGACTGGCCCTGATCACCGGCGCCTCCGCCGGCATCGGAATGGAGCTGGCCCGGGTCTTCGCCCGCGAAGGCCACCCCCTGGTGCTGACGGCCCGCCGCGAGGATCGCCTGGAGCAGCTGGCCAGAGAACTCGAAGGCGCCCACGGCATCGACGTCCGGGTTGTGGCGGCCGACCTGACCGAGGCGGAGGCTCCCGTCCGGCTCTTCGAGCAGTTGTCGGGCGAGGCGGTGGACGTCCTGGTCAACAACGCCGGCTTCGGGGCCTCCGGCCGCTTTCACGAACTGGACCGCCGCCGGCAGCTGGACATGATCCAGCTCAACGTGGCGGCACTCACCGATCTCACGCACCTGTTCCTGGGTCCGATGGTGACCCGCGGCCGCGGCTCGATCCTCAACGTGGCTTCCACCGCCGCCTTCCAGCCGGGGCCCCTGATGGCCGTCTACTACGCCAGCAAGGCCTACGTCCTCTCCCTTTCCGAGGCGCTGGCCGAAGAGCTGTCGGGGACGGGAGTCAGCGTCACGGCGCTCTGCCCGGGCCCCACCAAATCGGAGTTTCAGGCCACCGCCGAGATCGAGGAGACCCACATGGCGCAGATGCTGATGGACGCCGAACCCGTGGCGGAAGCGGGCTACCGGGGGATGGCCTCCGGCAAGCGGATCGTCATCCCGGGCCTGCTCAACAAGCTGACGGCCCAGTCCCACCGCATCGGTCCGCGCAACGTGGTGACCAAAGTGGTGAAGCGGATCAACCAGCGGCAGTAGCGTTTACCGCCCGCAGCATCGCCGCCTGCGACTCCCGTGCAAAGCGCCGTTGCAGCCGCCGGGCCAGCGGCTGGCCGAGACGCACCAGCCAGTGGTTGGGGCGGGAGAAGGCGAGGATTCGGTAGGTCACCGTGCCATTGTGCCGGTCCCAACAGACCTCGAAGCGTTCCTCGCCCGACTCGGCGTGGGTCTGGAGAGTGCCGTAGGCGAATGCGAACAGCCGGCGGTCCTCCGTCTCCTTTTCGAGGGTGTAGACGACTCGGCAGGCGTGCAGCGAGAAGGCCAGTGCGTGGCGCGCCACCACCGCGACCACCTGCCCCTCGCGCGGCGGCCCGTCCGCCACCAGCCGCAGCCAGCCCAGGTCGAAGTGTCGCCATCCGCGCAGCGCAAGAATCGCACGTCCGAAGACGCTCTCTCCCGTTCCCAGCCGAACCTGGTACTCGTCGACCGTGTAGCCGGCCGGCGGACGGCCGCGGGTCGCCCCCACCTCCGGGTAGCTGAACCCGGCCGCGGCCTGGGATTCCCGGAAGGAATGGATTCGCGTGGGTGACGGATCTCGAAGGACGAACACGATGACGCGATTGTATTCGCAGTGTTACCGTGACTGCTCATGCCCCCAAGCATCGACGCCAGCCACGACCGAGAGGCCAACCGGGCCCTGCTGGCCGTCTCCGGCGCGGTCCTGCTGTGCACCTCGGTCTGGTTCTCGGGGACGGCCGCTTCCTCCACGCTGCAGGAGCTGTGGTCATTGAGCCGCAGCGGCAGCGCCTGGCTGACCATCTCGGTGCAGCTGGGCTTCATCTCGGGGACGTTCCTGTACGCCCTGCTCAACCTGCCGGACGTCTTCCCCGCCCGCCGCGTCTTTTTCTGCTCGGCGCTGGCGGGAGCCGCCTTCAATCTGGGGTTCGCCTGGCTGAGCGAGGGACTCGCCGGCGCGTCGGCCTGCCGCTTCCTGACCGGGGTCACCCTGGCCGGCATCTACCCGGTGGGCATGAAGATCGTGGCGGGCTGGTTCCGAAGCGGCCTGGGCTGGCGGCTGGGGGTCCTGATCGCCGCGCTGGTGCTGGGCAAGGCCTCGGCCTACCTGTTTCAGTCTCTCGAGTCCGTGGCCTCCTGGAGGACGGCGGCGTCCGCGGGCTCGGCGGCCTCCCTGGCCGGCGGCCTGCTG
>JBFGHG010000549.1:0-3541 GCA_041578395.1 Acidobacteriota bacterium | reverse complement strand
GTGCTGCTGATTCACGGGACGGACGAGTTCCTATGGAAGCAGGGGGTCCGCCTGCGGGACCGGCTCCGGGAGCTGGGGATCGAGCACGAACTGCTGGCCCTGAAGGGGGCCGGACACGGACTGGAGAGCTGGGAGGGCCGTCCCGCCTTCGAGCATTACAAACCCCGGCTGGTCGACTGGCTGAAACGGCGGCTCGCACCCTGAGCAGGCTCCTCCGCCGGCTCCGTCAATCAGCGTTTCATTGTTCGTCCGCCCTGGTGGGGCATAATACCGGCCCGGGAGGGGTCGATGGCCGAAAACAAGACCAGGATGACCGACGCGAGCGTCGAGGAGTTTCTGCAGAGCGTCAGTGACGAACAGAAACGCCGTGACTCTAAAACGCTCGTGAAGCTGATGCGCGAGGTGACCGGAGAGCCTCCCAAGATGTGGGGGACCAGCATGGTCGGCTTCGGCAGCTACCACTACAAGTACGACAGCGGCCGGGAGGGCGACTACTTCCTGACCGGATTCGCGCCCCGAAAACAGGCGCTGACGCTGTACATCATGTCCGGCTTCACCGGCCACGACGAGCTGATGGCGAAGCTGGGCAAGCACTCCACGGGGAAGTCCTGCCTGTACGTAAAGACGCTGGCGGACGTGGACCAGGGCGTGCTGCGCAAGCTGGTGGAGCGCTCCGTGGCGCACGTCAAGAAGCGCTACCCGTCCAAGACGAAGTGACCCGAGCGGAAGCATGACTCACCGGTAGACCACGCCGCCTCACGGGCTCACCAAACGGGTTTCCCCGATTTGACACACTGCCCCCCGTCCTGTAGGCAGTGGCGGCGATGTCCAAGCGCTTCTCGGCCTACCTTGGGATCCTGCTGGCGCTCTACCTGCTGCTCTTCCTGTGGATGGTGCAGCGGCCGCTGGAGAACGACTTCAGCATCTTCTACGGCTCGGCGCGCCACGTCCTGGAGGGCCGCGGCCTGTACGAGCCGGTCGAGATCGAGCGCTTCCAGACGTGGGACCCCGACGAGGGGCCCAACTACCGCTACCTGCTGCCCAACCTGAACCCGCCCTTCCTGACCCTGCTGGTGCTGCCGCTGAGCCTGCTCTCCTACCCGACCGCCTTCTGGACGTGGTCGCTGCTGTCGCTGCTGGCGGGGATGGCGGCGATGCTGGTGCTGGAAAAGGAAACGCGGACCGAGGGGTCGAGCCCGGAGCGGCGGCTCGGATTCCTGCTGCTGCTGCTGGCCTACTACCCCACCTGGATCAACATCCAGTACGGGCAGCTGGGGCTCTTTCTGTTTTTGCTGCTGGTCGTCGCCTGGAGCCGGCTGCGGCGCGGCGACTCGCTCTGGGGAGGCGTGCTGCTGGGGCTGGCCGTGGCCGTGAAGCTGTTCGTTGCGCTGTTCGCCCTCTTCCTGCTGGCCCGGAAGCGGCTCCCGGCGCTGATCTGGCTCGGGGCGGCTTTCCTGGCATGCTGGCTGGCGGCGGGCGTGGCGTTGGGCTTCGACTCGCTGCTCGAATACCGCGCCCAGCTGGGTGTGATCACCTGGTCGGCGGCCAGCTGGAACGCCTCGTTCCTGGGTTTCTTCTCCCGGCTGCTGGGCGGTTCGGAGGGGATTCCGCTGTGGGACGCACCCGGGCTCGGCCGGCTGCTCTCCGCGATCTGTGCGGCGGGATCGGCGGTCCTGCTGGTCCTGCTGGCCTGGCCGCGGGACGGGCAGTCGAAGGCGGCGGCGGACCTCGGCTTCGGGCTGACCATCGTGCTGATGCTGCTGCTTTCTCCGCTGGGGTGGGCCTACTACTTCTCCGTGCTGCTGCTGCCGCTGGTCCTGGCCTGGATCTACTCGGGAGATCTGGCCGCCAGGACGAGGTTTCGAGCCGGTCTGATCGCCGCGGGGCTGCTGTGCGCGGCGCCGCTGCCGCTGCTGGACGCGGCGGAGATCGATTCAAACCTGGACCGGCTGCTGCTCTCGGGGGTCTACTTCTACGGCCTCGTCCTGCTGGCGGCGCTGCTGGGCTGGCTGGTGTTGCAGGACACGCGGAAGCGCCGGAGGGGACTGCTATAGTGACCCGCGGATGCAAGTCGAGACGGCGCCCGTCGAAGCCTTGGACGCTCTGCGCGGCCGGATGCTGCCCGGCGGCGGTTTCGCCCCGTCGGCGGGAGTCTCGGAAGCGCGGCCGGACGCGACCGCCTGGGCGGTGATCGCCTTGTCGCTGCACGGTGTCGAAGCCAATCTCCTGGCGCCCGCTCGCAAGAGCCTGGCCGAGGTCCAGCGCGAAGACGGGAGCGTCCCCATCGGCCCGGGACCGCCGGACGCCTTCTGGCCCACGCCGCTGGCACTGCTGGCCTGGCGCGGCCGGGAGGAATTCGCCGAGGCGAGGGGGCGGGCGGCCGCGTTTCTGCTCGAAACCACCGGACTGCACTTCGAAAAACCAAAGACTTCGCCGATGGGTCACGACACCGCGCTGCGCGGCTGGCCCTGGACGGCCGGGACGCATTCCTGGGTCGAACCGACCGCGCTCAGCGTGATGGCCTTGACCCTGGAGGGACACGGCAAACACGAGCGCTGCCTGGAAGCAGCCCGGCTGCTGGTCGACCGCCAACTGCCGGGCGGAGGCTGGAACTACGGCAACACGCTGGTGTACGGCACGGAACTGCGACCCTTGGCGCAGGCCACCGGGGTGGCCGCGAGTGCCTTGGCCGGCCGGACCGAGGAGGCGTCCGTGGCGGACAGTCTTCGCTATCTCGAGGGAGAAGTCGAGCGGACGCGGACTCCGCTCTCTCTGAGCTGGAGTCTTCTGGGACTGACCGCCTGGGGCCGGCGCCCGACCGGGGCCGCCGAGATGATCCGGGAGAGCCTGGGCCGCCAGCGTCCGGGCGCACCCTATTCGACCACCAACCTGGCCCTGCTGCTGGCGGCGTGGCACGGGCATCCTGCCCGTGATTCCGGGAGAGCCTACTCGAGATGACCGACTCCTCGAAGCTGACCCGCCGCAAGTTCGTGCGAGCCGCCCTGATCGGGGGAGCGCTGGGAGGCGGCGCGCTGGCCGTCCGCCACACCCTGTTCGGACCCCAGAGTGCGGAGACCTACATCGCGCGGGTACCGGACTACGGCTCGAATCTGGTGATCTCGATCGCCGAGGGTCTGGTCGAGCTGGGGGTATCGGGCGCCGAGATCAGCGGCAAGCGCGTCCTGCTCAAGCCCAACCTGGTGGAACCGCACCCGGACGCCGCCCACGTCAACACGCATCCCCTGGTGGTGCGGGCCGCGGCCGAGGTGTTCCGGCGTTGGGGGGCGGCGAGCGTGGTGGTGGCCGAGGGGCCGGGACACCAGCGCGACACTCTGCAGGTGCTGGAGCAGTCGGGCCTGGAAGAGGCGCTGCGGGAGGACTCCGTGCCGTTCTACGACCTGAACGAGGACGCCGGCTACCGGCTCGCCAACCGCGGCGGCCTGACCCGGCTGGGGACGTTGAGCTTCTCCCGCGTGCTGGCCGAGGCCGACTGGATCGTCTCGCTGGCCAAGATGAAGACCCACCACTGGGCGGGCGTCAC
>JBFGHG010000548.1:0-3542 GCA_041578395.1 Acidobacteriota bacterium | reverse complement strand
CAGATACCCTCCCACGTTGTCGCCCGTCACCCGCCCGAACAGGCTGACGCCCGCCGGGTTCAGGAAGAAGCTGACCAGGGGCCGGCCGGTCACCGGGTCGGAAGAGCGCCGGGCGTCCTTCAGGTGCTGGCCGGTGATGGCGGCGGCCCGCTTGACGACCATGAACCCGCTCTGCCCGTCGCGCCCGCCGAAGGCCAGGATCTCGTAGTCGGCCGGCAGCTGCCCGCCCAGCGCCTGCAGGGCGGCCTCCCGGGTGGGATAGACGCCCCCCGCCTGCGGGTGCACCAGCTTCAGCTCGAGCTGGGCGGCTTTCTTGATCAGGTCCAGCACCCGGTCGAAGTCCTCCACCCCGGGCAGCTCCACGATGATCTGGTCCTGCACCTCGCCGCTGCCGTACAGGGTGATCGTCGGTTCGGCCACGCCGTAGGCGTCGACCCGCTTTTCGATCACCTCGCGGGCCTGGCGGACGGTCAGCTCCAGGTAGGCGCGCCGGGCGGCCGCCTGCAGCGTGAGGCGGAAGTCGACGGTGTCGCCCTGTACGTTGGGAGACACGTTCCAGTCCGGATCTTTGTCGATTTCGGCCCGGGCCTGGCTGCGCTGCGCCACCGGGACACCGATCACTTCGACGGCCCGATCCGGGGTCGCCCGCACCTCGGTGAAGGTGACGGCGGCGTCGCGCAAAGCGGCCTCGACGCGCTCCCGGGCCTGCAGGGAGATCTCGGTGAGCGCCTCTTCGGTGTCGACCTGCAGCACCAGGTGGATTCCTCCCTGCAGGTCCAGACCGAGGTTGATTCCGTAGGCTAAAAACCCGTAGAGAAAGACCGCCGCTACGACCGCGATCAGCAGCAGACGGTAGTAGATAGTGCGCTTCATGGCCTGTCACCCATCCTGTCGAGAGAATCCGTCCGGCCCTGCTCAGGCGTCTTCGGTAGGGTGCTGCAACGCCGCAATCGCCGACTTGGCCACTTCGATCTTGGCCTGGTCGGACACCTTCAGCATGACCGTGTGGTCCTTGAGTCCCGTGATCGTGCCGTAGATCCCGCCGCTGGTAATCACCTTGTCGCCGTTCTTCAGGCTCGAGATCATCGCCTCGAGGCTCTTTTGCCGCTTCCGCATGGGGCGGTAGAGCAGGAAGTAGAAGATCAGGATGATCAGCACGATCGGCAGGAAGGTGACCAGCGTGCTGGTCTGGCCGGCCGGATCCTGCTGTGCGAGAACTGTTCCGATCATTCGATCCATCGACTCCGCAAAACGAAAAAAGGGAGTATAGCAGACCCACCTCCGCCTGGGCAGACCTCCCCCGCCTGACCGAATCGAAATTCGTCATCGTAAGCGTGATTCGTCCTCGTAATCGAAACCGCCCCCCGCATCACCCCGGCGACACCGGATACACCTCCCGCAGCTCCCTCTCCAGTTCCGCCATCCTCCCCTCCCCGACGGCCCCCCGGACCCTCCTCATCAGGTCGAGGTAGTACTGCAGGTTGTGGAAGGTCATCAGCACGCCGGCCGCCATCTCGTTGGCGACATAGAGGTGGCGCAGGTAGGCCCGGCTGTAGCGGCTGCAGGCCAGGCAGCGGCACGACTCGTCCAGCGGCCGGCCGTCTTCGCGGTAGCGGGCGTTCTTGATGCGCAGCACGCCGCGCGAGGTGAACAGGGTGCCGTTGCGGGCGTTGCGGGTGGGCAGGACGCAGTCGAACATGTCGATCCCCTGGCGCACCGCCCGCACCAGGTCCAGCGGCGTCCCGACTCCCATCAGGTAGCGGGGCTGCCGGGAGGGCAGCGCCCCCGCCAGCGCCTCCAGCAGCTCGAACATCCGCTCGCGCGGCTCCCCCACGCTGAACCCGCCCAGCGCCACCCCCTCGAACCCCCTCTCGAGGATCCGCTCCAGGCTCTCGCGCCGCAGCCCTTCGTCGACGCTTCCCTGCACGATCCCGAACAGCGCCTGCCCGGGGGCGGCGGGAACGGCGCGGCAGCGCTGGGCCCAGCGCATCGAACGCAGCATCGAGGAGCGGGCCTCCTCCCGCGAAACCGGGTAGGGCGTGCACTCGTCCAGCGCCATGATGACGTCCGCCCCCAGCGCCTGCTGGATCTCGACGGCTTTCTCGGGGGTGAGGAAGTGGCGGCTGCCGTCCAGGTGGGAGCGGAATTCCACCCCCTCTTCCCGGATCGTGCGCAGCTCGCGGTGGCTGAAGACCTGGTAGCCGCCGCTGTCGGTGAGGACGGCCCGGTCCCACGACATGAAGCCGTGCAGCCCTCCCAGGCGGCGGACCACCTCCGGGCCGGGACGCAGGTAGAGGTGATAGGTGTTGGCCAGGACGATGCGCGCGTCCAGCTGCTCGAGCAGCTGCTGGGGCAATCCCTTGACGGAGGCGGCGGTCCCGACCGGCATGAAGACCGGCGTGGGGACCTCTCCGTGGGGCGTAACCAGGCGGCCGCAGCGGGCGTGGCCCTCCGGCCCCTGCTCCTCCCTCCGAAACTCGAACCCCGCCGTCACAGCCGTCCCCGTCAGCCGGTCTCGATGCGGAACAGGCTGGAGTGGTCCGCCAGGTACAGCAGAGAGCGCTCCCGGTCGTGCGCCAGGCCGACCAGCATGGGCCCGGTCAGGGTCCAGTCCAGGTCTCCGTTGCGAAGCGTGAAGACCCCCTTGAGGCCCCGGAAGGAGGCGGCCACCTGCAGGCTGCCCTGCGCGTCGAACGCCAGCCCCTGCGGCCGCCCCAGCCCCCGGAAGATGGGTTCGGCTTCCCCCCCCGGCGAGACACGGTAGATGCTGTCCTGCGTGGAGAGTGTGGGGCCCGTGACGTAGAGGCGGTCCTGCTCGTCGATGGCCAGGTGGTAGGCCGACACGCTGGGCTCCAGGTGGCAGTGCACCGACTTTTCACGGCCGGGCGTCACCTTGTGGATGGACCCGCTCCGGTCCCCCACGTACAGGTTGCCCCGGGAGTCGAACACCAGCCCGGTGGCCAGGCCCAGGCCGTCGGCGTACTCCTCCACCTGCTTGTCCATGGTGGAGCGGTAGACCATCCCGGTGTGGCGGCTGGTGACGTAGAGGCAGCCGTCCGGGCCCGGGGCCAGCCCGGTCGGATTGACGATCTCGGCCAGAAACGGCTCGGACTTCCCGTCGGGGGTGATCCGGTACACCCCGAAGGGCACTTTCTCCCCGCGGGCGCCGCTGTAGGTCACGTACACCGACCCGTCCGGGCCGATCACGGGGTTGGAGACGGGCTGCAGTTCGGCGTTGACGAGGCGCCCCACGCGCAGCGGCGCGGAACTCTCCCCGCCCTCGCGGACCACCACGCCGGCCCCGGCTTCGGCGGGCACCCGGGCCGTGATCCGGGAGCCGGAGGCCCCCAGCAGGTCGGCCCTGGCGCCTCCCACGAAAACCTGAGCAGCGATGGGGTTTTCGAGCCCCTCGAGCTCGATGTGAATCAGCCCTCCCGGAAGGGCCGCGCCGGGAGTGACCGAACGAATCTCCATGAGCTAGGACTATATCACCCCCGCCTCCCCCCGCCTCAGATCCCAATCGTAATCGCAATCGTAATCGT
>JBFGHG010000547.1:0-3545 GCA_041578395.1 Acidobacteriota bacterium | reverse complement strand
TCCGACGAGCGCAGGGCGCGCGCCTGCTCGGCGATCAGCAGATGGCGCGGACGCGGCTGGGTCAGCTCGATGAAGCCCGAGTGGCACTGCGCGCAGAACTCCACCTGGCGGGCCTTGTCCCAGCGGGCAGGATTGAGGATGCCCAGGCCGTCCCGTTCGTCGTCCAGGGCGTCCAGGTGGGGCCGGCCCGGCCCGTGGCAGCGTTCGCAGTGCACGCCCGGCGCGCCGCTGTCGGAGTGAGCGGGCGATCCGTGGCAGGTCAGACACCGCGTCTCGAAGCCGGGCTGCAGCACCCGTCCCAGCGCGCTCAGGCGCGTGGTGGGACGCAGCTGCTCGTGCCCCGGCGAACGGACCAGCCGGTCGGCCGAGGTGTCGTGCATGTAGCGCGCTTCCAACCGCACCGGCCTCATCAGCGGCAGTCCGGAGATCTTCTCGAGCTGCAGCAGAAAGCCGATGCCGAACCGCTCGCCTCCCGTGACCACCGCCACCGGGACGGAGTCCTCCCCTTCATCGTCCCGGACAGAGAAGGCGAGCCCGCCGTCCCGCTCGTGGACTCGAAACCGAAACGACCCTTCCACTGCCGTGCGGCTGTAGCCGGATTGGAAGACCCCCTCGCCCGCCCGGCGCCAGGTCCGCGCCATGCGGGCCTTCGACTGGCTCTGGTAGATCTCCTCGTGGCACTGGCCGCAGGCCTCGGCGCCGAGGTACTCCTCCTGGGCGGGGAGCAGGGGCGCGGCGGCCGGAACCGCAACGGCAAGCAGCAGCAGGCGGAAAATCATGGCTTGCGGAAGAGTCCGTCGAGGCCTTTCACTGCTTCGTCGAGCCCCTCCGGGAGTTTCGGCGCCTCACCGGTGGGGGATTCCGAGAAGCCCTGCAGGACCCGGCCCCAGCCCCCCGAGGAAGAACCCGCCGCCTGCTGGAGCAGGGCCCGGCTGACGGCTTCGATGAAATGTTGCAGCACCTGCTCGATGGGCAGCCGCTGGTCCGGACCCGAGCCGAAGTCGTCGAGTTCGAGATCGGGCAGGGTGAGCTGTACGGCGGGCAGGCGCAGCGCGGCGCCGGTCACGGAAAGCGTGGACCGGATCCCGGAGACGCGGGCGCGGGCCACGTGCAGCATCCGGGCGCCCGGGGAGGCCTCCCCGGCCGGCCCGGCTCCTCCCTTCACGTTGCGGGCGATCTGCTGGTGGTTGAACCGCCCGCGGCGATTCTCGAGTTGGACGTCCACACCCCTCACCTCGACGTCGTCGATCTCGAAGGTGGAGCCCAGCAGCGAGCCGAGCTGAAAACTGGCCCGGATGGTGTCGGCGGTCAGGAAGTGGTCCGATTCGAACCCGTCGGGGTTCCCGATGTGGAGGCCGTCGACCTCCAGGCGTTGGGACAGCAGGCTGGTCCGTACCTTGCCCACCCGGACCGGCACCTGGAGCCGCTGGGCCGCCCGCTGCTCGAAGGCGCGGCGGACCCGCTCGTCCAGGCCGGAGAACGCCCATGCGACCCCTCCCAGCAGTAGCAGGGCCAGCAGCGCCGCCGCCGTCAACGCGATGCGTGTCGATTTCATCCCGTTCAATCTTGCCAGCTGGAAACGGAGTCTTTCAAATCGGGCTCGCCCAGCCGCTCGCACAGGGCGGTGAACGCCCGGCGGCGGGCGCCCTTCCAGCGCAGGTCCTGGAGGCTCTCCTGGAGCGGGACGTCCCGGCGCAGGGTGGCCAGCCGGCGGTAGAGCAGCGCCTCGTCCCAGTGCTTGCGCAGGTTGGTGGCCAGCCGCTGGGCCCCCCGCACCTGCACCTCCCATTCCAGCGGAAAGCGGGGAACGTCTTCCAGGTGCGGGTAGCGTCCCAGCACCGTTGCGGCCGACTTGGCGCCCCAGCCGGGGACGCCCGGCAGGCCGTCGGCGCTGTCTCCCACCACCGCCAGCCAGTCGGGGATCGACTCGGGCGCCACGCCGAACTTGGCGCGTACTCCCTCTTCGTCCAGCAGCGTGCGGGTGCGCCGGTTGAAGGCCACCACCCGCTTGCCTTCGACGCACTGGGCCAGGTCTTTGTCGGGGGAGCAGAGAACCACCTGCTGGACGTCCTCTTTCCAGCGCTGGGCGGCGGCGGCCATGGCGTCGTCCGCCTCGAACTCCACCATGGGCCAGACCACGAAGCCGGCGGCCCGGCACGCCTCCTCCGCCGGCTCGAACTGGGAGCGCAGCGCGGGGTCGATTCCTTTGCCGGTCTTGTAGCCCTCGAACAATTCGTTGCGGAACGACTCGATCACGTGGTCGAAGGCGACGGCGACATGGGTCGTCTCCGGGTCCCGCACCAGGAACATCAGGCTGCGGATCAGCGCGATGGTGGCGCCCACTTCCCGCCCGTCGGGAGACGTCTGCGGGGGGGCGCCGTAGAAGGCCCGGAAGAGTTCGTAGGTGCCGTCGACCACGTGCAGCCGCTGGATGGTTTCACTCATGCAGGCGCTCTCAGGTCGGCCGCGAAGCCCCGCCGGCCGGCAATTCCCCTTCGACGCGCGCCACCGACTCGCGCAGCGGGGCCGGCAGGGGGATCGAGCGGCCTTCTTCGTAGTCGAACCAGACGATCACGGAATCGCCGTCGGCGACCAGGGTCTCGGAGCCGTCCAGGAAGATGGCCTGTTCGAGGGTGAAGCTGCGGTTGCGCAGGTCCACGACGCGCGTGCCCACGTGCACGGTGGCCGGATACTGCAGCTGGTGCCGGAAGTTGCAGGCGATCCGGGCCAGTACCGGTCCCCGCGGGGGGCGGCCCGGGTTGCTCCAGAACCCCAAATCCTCCAGGTAGGCGATGCGCGCCGTCTCGAAGAACGTGAAGTAGACGGCGTTGTTGACGTGTCCGAAAGTGTCCTGGTCGGCCCAGCGCACGGGGACCTGCCGCCAGTGCCGGAAGTCGCCTCTCATGCTGGCATTGTGGAGATCGGGGCGGGACTTGTCCAGGAACGCGGACCAGCCTCGCAGGCTGTCATCGGGGATCAGGGGCATGCATCCACGCACCACGCGGGCCGTGCCGCCTCAAACCCCGGCCGGCGCCTCTTCCTCGTACATGCGCTCGATCTCGGAGGCGAAGGCCGCCTCCACCTGGGGCCGTTTCACCTTCAGGGTGGGGGTGAGCAATCCGCTCTCGACCGTCAGGGGGGTCGCGATCAGTTCGAAGCGCTTGATGGTGGACCAGGGGGGAAGTCCGCGGTTGGCCTCGTCGACGAGCTGCTGAAAGACCTCGAGCACGGACGGCTCTTCCAGAATCGCCTCCGGGGTGTCGGCCTCCACGTCCAGCTCCTGGCCCAGCCGGCCCACCTCCAACAGGTCGGGGAAGACCAGGGCGGCGCAGAACTTCTCCCCCCGGCCCACGATCACCGCGTAGGCCTCGTCGGCGGCGCTCGAGGCCGGGACCCCGAAATGGTCGGCCAGGTGCACGAGGGGGATGATCCGGTCCCGGATGCGCAGGGTGTCCCGGCCGTGCATGTGCACCACATCGCCTCTGCGGTACTTCAGGCTCTCGACCACCGCCCCGGAGGGCAGGGCATAGACCTCGCCCCCCACC
>JBFGHG010000546.1:0-3547 GCA_041578395.1 Acidobacteriota bacterium | reverse complement strand
GGAGGGAATGGCTTTCGAAATGATAGAGACACCCATTGACATTCAGCTTGTCCAGGACCTGATCCAGGAACACGAGATTCGGCACGTTGGCAGCGCTTCAATCCGGGAACTGGTGTCGCTCGTCAATGCGATTGAGCGGCGCAGCGGCGTGCGCTTTATACGAATGGAGATGGGGGTGCCGGGACTGCCGACTGCCGAGATCGGGATCGAGGCCGAGATCGAGGCCCTCCAGCAGGGAGTTTCTGCCCGCTACCCGGCCATTCGGGGGATTCCGTCTTTACGCCAGGCGGCAGCCCGCTTTATCGAAGCCTTCGTGGGAATCGATATCGAGCCTCGCTGCTGCGTGCCCACCAACGGTTCCACCGGCGCCAGCTTCGTGACCTTTCTGGTAGCCTCGCGGCGGCAACGGGAGCGCGAAAAAACGCTCTTCCTGGACCCTGGCTTCCCGGTCCACAAACTCCAGCAACAAGTGCTGGGCCTGGAGCAAGAGAGCCTCGACGTCTACGAGTACCGCGGAAGCCGGCTGCGTCAGGAACTGGAGCGGATTCTCAGTAACGGCCATGTCGGGACGTTGCTCTACTCCAACCCCAACAACCCCACCTGGATGTGTCTGGACGAGGAGGAACTGCAGATCATCGGTGAGCTGGCCACCAAGTACGACGTGGTGGTGATGGAGGACCTGGCCTACCTGACGATGGACTTCCGCCAGGACACCTCGGTTCCGGGAGAGCCGCCCTTCCAGCCCACCGTGGCCCGCTACACGGACAACTACCTGCTGCTGATCTCCTCGTCCAAGCTCTTCAGCCTGGCCGGAGAGCGGGTGGGCGTCCTGGTCCTGTCCAGTGCGCTCTACGATTCCCGCTCCCAGGACCTGCTGCCCTGCTTCAACAGCGACGTGTTCGGCCACTGCCTGGTCTACGGCGCGGCGTACGCCGTGTCGGCCGGGGTCAGCCATTCGGCGCAGTACGGCCTGGCGGCGGTGCTGCGGGGTGCCGCGGAGGGCCGGGAGCCGATGATCCGCCAGGTGCGGGTCTACGGAGAGCGGGCGGCGGCCATGAAGAAGATCTTCCAGGACAACGGCTTCCGGATCGTCTATGCGCGTGACGGCGAGCGCCCCCTGGGCGACGGCTTCTATTTCACGCTGTCCTATCCGGGCGCCAGCGGCGACCAGCTGGTGGCCCACCTGCTGCAGTTCGGGATCGGCGCCATCTCGCTGGCCCGGACGGGCAGCGTCTGTCCGGAGGGCATCCGGGCCTGCGTCTCGCAGATCTCCGAGTCGGACATGCCGGAGTTGAGGCGGCGGCTGGAGCTGTTTCACGAGCACTTCTCCAAGGTGGAGCGGCAGGAGGCGTAGAGGTGGGGCGGGCATCCCTGCCCGTCATTCCGCCCACTCTTCGAGCCCCTGCGTGAAGTGCTGCAGAAACAGGTTGGCCGTGAAACCGTCCAGGGCCCGGTGGTCGATCGTCAGCGTGACGTAGGCCACGGGACGGATCACGATCGAGTCGCCGCCTGGCCCTTCCTCCACGCGCAGCCGCTTCTCCAGCTTCCCCACCCCCAGGATGGCCGACTGCGGCTGGTGGATGATGGGGGTGGCGATGAGGCTGCCGCTGACGCCGTGGTTGGTGATGGTGAAGGTGCCGCCTTCGAGGTCCGCCGACTCCAGCTTGCCCTGCCGGGCCCTCCCGGTGAGCTCCTGCAGCCGCGAGGCGATCTCGAACAGGCTCAGCTTCTGGGCGTCGCGGATGACCGGCACCACCAGCCCTCCTTGCTCGAGGGCCACCGCCACTCCGATGTGGCAGTCGGCAAAAAGGCGCAGGGCATCGTCCTCCCACTGGGAGTTGACCTCCGGGACGGCCTGCAGCGCCTGAGCCGCCGCCGCCACCAGGTAGGCCGTGTAGGTCAGTTTGACGCCGCGCTGTTCGAACTCGGCCTTGCAGGCCTCGCGGTCGGCCGCGACCGTCGAGAAGTCGGCTTCGAAGACCGCGGTCACGTGGGGGGCGGTCTGCACGCTCTGGAGCATGTGCCGCGCGATGGAGCGGCGCATGGGCGTGTGCGGACGGCGTTCGAAGCCGTCTGTAGGCTCCGGCGGGGACGGGGTGGAGGCACTCTCCACGTGGCCCACCACGTCCTGGTACGTGATCCGACCGCCCCGGCCGCTTCCCGTGATGCTGTCCGGACTGAGGCCGTGTTCCTTCAACGCGCGCCGCACGGCCGGACTGAGGCGCCGCGCCGTCATCTCCGGGCGGGGAAGTGTCTCCAGAGGGGCGGAGTCGACCTGAGTCGGCGCGGGAGGCCCACCCCCGTCGACAGCAATGCGCCCCAGCAGCTGGCCGGGCTGGACCTCGGCGTCCGCCTCCAGCGTCCGTTCGGCCAGGGTTCCCGCGGCGGGGGAGGGAATCTCCACCACCACCTTGTCGGTGTTGATCTCGAGCAGGGGTTCGTATTCGGCCACCGTCTCGCCGGCCTGCTTGAGCCAGCGGCCCACCACCGCCTCGACCCCCTCCTCCTGATCCTCGGGCATGCGGATGTCGACGAACTCGGCCATCAGAACTCGATCAACTCCCGCATGTGGCGCGCGATCGACTCCACGCTCGGGAGAATCGCCTCCATCAGGCCGATATTGTGGGGGATGGGGACGTCGGGGACGGCCAGCCGCTTCACCGGGGCGTCCAGGTCGAAGAACCCGTCGCTCATCAGCGTGGCGCTGATCTCGGCGCCGAAGCCGGCCGTCAGCGTGTCTTCGTGCACGATCAGGCAGCGGCGCGTCTTGGCCAGCGAGGCCAGCACCGCCTCCCGGTCCCAGGGGGCCAGCGTGCGCAGGTCGAGGATCTCGATCGACTCGCCGGCCTGCTGGGCCGCCTGCTGGACACGTTCGAGCATGGCGCCCCAGGAAACCACCGTCAGGCGGTCGCCCGGCTGGATCACCCGCGCCTTGCCGAAGGGCACCACGTAGTCGTCGCCGGGATAGGGCCGCCGGGCCCAGCCGGCGTCCAGCAAGGCCCGGTGCTCGAAGAAGATGGTGGGGTCGGAGCCCCGCAGAGCCGTGCGCAGCAGCCCCACGGCGTCCTCGGCGTTGGACGGCATGGCCACCCGCCAGCCGATGGCGTGCACGAAGTCCACCTCGGCGCTGACGCTGTGCCAGGGGTCGCCGCACTTGAAGAAGCCTCCCGGCATGCGGATCACGAGGGGGGCGGCGAAGCGGTTGGCCGTGCGCCAGCGGATGGTGCCGCAGTTGCGCAGCTGCTCGGCGGCCGGGTCGGCGTATTTTCGGAACTGAATCTCGGGGACCGGCAGCAGGCCCGACAAGGCCAGCCCCACGGCCCGGCCGATGATCCCCTCCTCGGACAAGCTGGTGTCGAAGACTCGCGCCTCGCCGAATTTCTTCTGCAGGCCCATGGTGGCGGCATGCACGCCCCCCTTGGGCCCCACGTCCTCCCCGAAGACCAGCATCCTCGGGTTGGCGGCCAGCTCGCTCTCCAGCGTCCGGCGGACCGCCGTCAGCAGGTTGATCCGGGCCGGCTCGGGGCTGGGCTGGGCGGAGCCTTCC
>JBFGHG010000545.1:0-3548 GCA_041578395.1 Acidobacteriota bacterium | reverse complement strand
GGGAGATCAGGGAGATGGTCCGCCGCCGGCTTGGAAAACTCGGAATCCTGTTGTTGCTGACCGCCGCCGTGGCGGCCGGCGGCTTCACTTCCACCGAACCGCTCATGCCTTTCGCGCGCCCCGACGACGACGGGCCTGGAGGCGGTTTTTCGTTCGCGGTCTACGGCGACGTTCAGGACAATCACCGGCGCGGCCACGACCAGCTGGTGGAGCGGCTGCGGAAAGAGCGGAACCTGGAGCTGGTGTTCAACACCGGCGACATCTCCCCGGACGGCGGCCGGGACTACGCCGAGTCGTTCTACCCGGCCATCCGCGAGCTGGCCGCCCGCGTCCCCTTCTTCCCCAGCCCCGGAAACCACGACGTCGCCTGGGGGAGCGAGGAAAGCCGCCTGGGATTCCGGCGTTTTTTCTCTCCCATTTTCTCCTACCTGGCCGAGCTGCCCGACAACCAGCACCTCGACTCGCGGGACGGCCAGAAGCTCTGGTACGCGCTGCGGCACGAGAACGCGCTCTTCATCGTGCTGGACTCCAACCTGCTGATCGACGAGGGCAAGTATCGAAAGACCCACCGGCTGCCGGCCTACCGTGATTTTCGCGAGGAGCAGACGCGCTGGCTTCGCCGCGTCCTGCAGCGCCATGCGACCCGCCCCGAAGTCCGCGCCCGTTTCGTCTTCTTCCACCATTCGCCGCTGGTGACGAACGAAACCCGGCGTCCCCTGGGACTCGGCGGCCACCCGGGCCACTCCCGGATGATGCTGGAGGAGCCGGCGCCCGAGGAACCCGCCGAGGATCCGGTCCGGCATCTGCTCGACCTCTTCCGCTGGTACCGTGTGACGGCCGTGTTCTCGGGTCACGAGCACTACTACGAGCGCTGGCAAGAGGAAATCCGGGAGGGCGGCAGCACCGTGCACCGCCTGCACTGGCTGGTGACCGGACTGGGCGGGGTGAAGCCGCGGGGACGGCCGGAGTACGAGGCGCCGGAGATCGAGCGCTTCCTCGGGGAGTTTCAGCCGGTGCGCGAGTATCTGAGCCGGGCCGGCGACCTGTCCCCCGGCTGGTCTTCCACCCTGGCTCACGCCTATCCGACCCAAGAGTCCCCGGACGCCCGCTTCCATCACTACGTGAGGGTTTGGGTGGGCCGGGACATCCGCTTCGAGACCGTCGACGTCCAGGGCCGCGTGCGTGATTCCGGCGCCTTCTGAGCACCGGCAGGCTTCAGGGGTACAGGAAACGCAGTTCCCCCCCCTCGATGACCAGAGCCGAGGCAACCCCGCCCGGATAGGCGTCCACCAGCATCCCGGTGTCGATCAGCACCACCTTGCCGTCGAAACGGGTGTTGATGCCGTTGCCCAGCTGCGGCGTATGGCCGACTACGACGCGGGTGGCGCCGTAGCGGGCCAGCAATTCGTCGAGCCGCGCGAGGCTTTCCGGCGTCTCCGGCTCGCTGGCCAGGCTTCGGTTCCAGAGCGGGCCCTGCGGGTGCTGGATCAGCCAGGACTCCGACTGCAGGAACGCCCGCAGAATGGTCACCAACTCCTCGTCCGGGCGCGGCTGCTGCGACATCTGGTGCTCCAGCTCCGTCACCACCGCCGCGCGCATCTCCTGCCAGCGGAAGAAAGGCAGCACTACCTCGCGCCTGACCAGGTATTCGCAAATCCGGTCGAGCTGCCGAATCTCTTCGGCGACCCGCTGGTTGATGCCCTCGACGGTGTCCGGCAGCTGCTCGGACAGGCCCCCGTGCAGGAAGAGCGTCCCGCCGACCAGGGCGACTACCATCTTCTTGCGCAACCACTTGCCGTACCGCCCCCGGGGGGAGAAGGCCTCACGGTGTTCGAAGTAGCCGAGAGGATGGCGCGCCAGCCATGCTCTCTCCGTCTCCAGGCTTCCGGCGGCGGGGCCCAGCCGTTTCTCCCGCTGCTTCCAGTACCTCTGGACCTGCTTCCAGGCCCGGCGCCGGCGCTTCTCCGATCGGGCATCGGCGAAGCTCTCGTAGACGGCCGGGTTGACGTAGCGCAGGTCGCCCAGCAGGTTCATCACCTCGTGGTTGCCCAGCAGCACCTCGACGCGCCCGCCCGCCCGGCGCGCCTCGCCCTCCAGCCGCATCAAGTATTCCAGCACCCGCCGGTCGTCGGTGCCCCGGTCCAGCAGGTCTCCGGTCTGCACCAGCACGGCTTCGCCACCCGCCCAGGCTCCCGAGGCGTCCGTCAGGTTCACGCTGGTCAGGATTCTCGAGAGACTGTCCGCGTCGCCGTGCACGTCCCCGACCGCCACCACGCGGGCGGCGGCAACGGTGGCCGGCAACAGGGCCAGGATCGCCGCAAGCGTGGCGAAGACCCGGATCGTATGCCGCATTCCCGTCCTTTCACTCTCCCCGCTCTATTCCGATGACCTTCCAGCCGGTTTGGTTCCGCAGATAGACGCGAACCGGCTTGGACCAGGCGGCGACGTCGGCCTCGGTGGAGATCTCCACCATCAGCCAGGGTGCGTCCGAGCCGGGCAACGGCAGGACGGGCTGGACGGTGCTCGCGGCCCCGCCGATCGGGCTGGTTTCTCCACTTCGGTTGTCGAAATGGTGCCACCGGTAGCGGTAGCTGGCGCTCGAGGTGAGAGCAGCCTCCAGCCCCGCGTTGTCGAAGAGAAGCCGGCCCCCCTCGACGCGGAACCCGTCCAGCGGGTTGAGCCGAGACAGGTGGTAACGGACGATTTTCGCCTGGCGCTTCAACAGGGTCTCGACCAGATACCGTTCCGACTCGCCGCTCGAGAGCCGGCCCGTGGCCACCAGGGCTTCCACCATGGGCCGCGTGAAGCGCTGGACGATGCGCGCGGCCCAGAAGGCGTCCGCCGGCAGCATCCGCTCGAAGGCCGGGTTGGGGTACTCGGGCTTCCACTTCTCGGGCTCGAAGTAGTCCCCTTCGAAGCGTCCCACCCCAAGCAGGTCCCGATAGCGCACCTTGCGCCAGGGCCGCTCCCAAATGCCCAGCGTCAGGCCGGCCTTGACGATGGGGCTCCACTCCAGGATGTACTCGTTGCCGGCGCGGCGGGACTGCGGCTTGACGCTGCCACTGCCCAGGCAGGAGCCGAAGTCGATCAGGTGGTGCCGGACGTAGCCCGTCTCCCCGCGGGCCACGAACATGTCCAGGGAGTTGATGCTGCGGGCGTCGTCGTGGTTGAGCCAGGAGGCGAACACCCGCAGTCCCCGCAGCTCCCGGCGGTTCTCGTGGGGGAAGATGTCGTTGGCGTCGTCCGGGCGCGTGCCGAAGTAGCGGAAGGGCCCCAGCGGACTCCCTTCCAGCGCCAGCGAGGCGAGGGCCTGAATCTGGCCGTCGGGGCGGCGCGCCACCTTGCGAAGGATCTCCTCCAGGTCGCGCCGGCGCATCTGGCGGCGGCGGCCGAACTCGTCGGTGACCATCGCCGAGGACGAGATCCGCAGGTCTTCGGGACGCACCGTGGTCAGGTAGTTCTCGGGGACGTGATAGCCGAACGCGTGAAAGAAGCGCGTGGCGATCACTTCGCTCGACGTGGCCAGCTGGGGGTGCCCCTTCGGGTCG
>JBFGHG010000544.1:0-3561 GCA_041578395.1 Acidobacteriota bacterium | reverse complement strand
TACCGGCCCGCTCGTCACCGACCTGAGCGGCACGCAGCTGCAGACCAAACTGGGGCGCAACGTGGACACCGCGCTGACCACCCAGTTCCTGTCACGGGTGCTGACGACCCTGACGCCGGACGACGAACTGCATGCTCCGGTCGACGCGGCGCTGGACAAGTGTCTGCGCAAACTCGCCATGGTCCAGGGAGAGGACGGCAGTGCTTCAGGAGGCGGCTGGGCACCCGTCTTGCAGTCCTCGCTGGCTCTGTCGGCGCTGGAGATGGCCGGCGGTGCCGGCAAGGCAGTGGATGCCGCGCTGCTGGACCGGGCCCGGGGGTACGGGAAGGGAGCTTACCTGACCGGCTCCAACCGGGCCGCGGCCGGCGATGCCGCGGGCGTCGAACTCTACTCCTATTCCGGAGCCCAGCGGGCCGCCGCCGTGGAGGCCCGGATCGCGTCCGAAGCGGTGGCCGCGGCCAAGCGGAAGGGAGTGCTGGCGCCGGACGCCGAGGTCAGCGAGAAGAACCTCGCCGACCTGGGAGTCCCCAACGCCCGGGCAGCTGCGGCCGCCTACCGGCAGCTCCAGGCGCAGGACAGCCGCATTATTGCCGACGACCAGCTGCTGAGCGGCTTCGGAAGCAACGGCGGCGAGGAATTCCTCAGCTACCTGCTCACCAGCGAGTCGATGGTCTTGAGCGGCAGCGACGAGTGGCCCACCTGGAACGGGCGCATGCGCGAAAGATTGGCCGCGATCCAGAACCCCGACGGGAGCTGGAGCGGCCATCACTGCATCACCAGCCCGGTGTTCTGCACGGCGGCGGTCCTGCTCTGTCTGACTGCCGACCGCGACGCCGAGTTGCTGCGCTCGCTGGCCCGGAAAACGGCCGCCGGGACGGTGGGCGGCTAGTGCGGATGTGCGTACGTGCGAAGAGCGTCCTGCTGGCGCTGCTGCTGGCGTCATCCGCTTGCGCTGAAGGTCCGCCCGCCCCTGCGAGTCCGGACTCGGGTCCCGAGGCCCTGGCGCAGGCCTGCCGATACCTGTGGAGCCGCCAGGGACCGGACGGCGGCTGGCACAGCGACACCTACGCCCTGTTCGCTTCCGGCCAGGCGCTGACGCCGTTCGTGCTGCACGCGCTGCTGCAAGCCCCGCCGACGGCTTGCCCGCCGCCGGTAGGCGGGGTCGCCCGAGCCCTGCAGTTCATCCGGCGCCACGCCAACGGCGCCGGGGCGCTGGGCGTGGGAGACGGGCAGGTCCTGGAGTATCCGAACTACGCCACCGCCTACGCGCTGCGCAGCCTGGTGCGGGCCGGCGAGCCGCGGGACCTTGCCTTGATCGGGAGAATGCGCGGCTATCTGGCCGGACAGCAGTACCACGAGGGCAACGGATTCCCCGCCACCGAACCGGCGCATGGAGGATGGGGGTTCGGCGGCACCCGCCGCCCCGGCGAACCGGGTCACATGGATTTGGCGCACACCCGCCACGTCCTCGACGCGCTGGCCGAGTCCGGGCAGCCCGACCCTGCCACGTTGGCCCGCGCGCAACGGTTCCTCCGGCTGCTGCAAAAGGACCCGTCGGGGTCTCGCCCCCAACCCCTGCCTCCCGGGCGGCGAGCCGCGGCCGGAGCGGCGGTCCTCTACGACGGCGGCTTCTATTTTTCGCCGGTGGTGCTGGCGGCCAACAAGGCCGGCTTTCACTCAGGGGAGGAGGGCGCCGGTTTCCGCAGCTACGCCAGCGCCACCTGCGACGGTCTGCTGGCCCTGCTGGCGGCCGGCGTCGAGGCCAACGACGGGCGTGTGCTGGCGGCGCGCCGCTGGCTGGAGCGCCATCCCCGCTGGGACTATTCCGAAGGCATACCCGAAGACCAGGCGGAGGACTGGGGCCGCGCTCTGTTGTTCTACCACCTGGCCGTCCGGGCCGAAGCCTACCAGCGGCTCGGCTGGCCGGGGTCCTGGCGCGACGATTTGGCCGCGGTCGTGCTCCCGGAGCAGCAATCCGACGGCAGCTTCCAAAACCGCGACAACCACCTGATGAAGGAGGACGATCCCCTGCTGGCGACTGCGCTCGCGGTATCGGCGCTCTCCCAGTCGTTCGCGGCGGCTTCCTGAAGGGTATACTCCCCGCAGTGCGAAAGCGGCGGCAAGCCGCCGTACTTCGAAGCCTGCGGAGAGCTAATGCCGATTCTACGTGTCAAGCCTGATGATCGCGAACTGGAGGCCAAGGCGGGCGAGAAGCTCCTGGAAGCCTCCTTGCGGGCCGGCATCGCCCACACGCACGTGTGCGGCGGCCGGGCCCGCTGTTCCACCTGCCGGGTGATGGTCCTGGAGGGCCTCGAGAACTGTTCTCCCCGCAACGAGCGGGAGACACGGATGGCAGAGCGGTTGCACTTCGCCCCGCACATCCGGCTCGCCTGCCAAACTTCCATCGCCGGTCCGGTCCTCGCCCGCAGACTGGTCCTGGACGCCGAAGACGTGGCGCTGACCAGCCAGCTGGGGGCGGACGCCCAGCTGGACACGGTGGGCGAAGAGAAGCGGCTGGCCATCCTCTTCTCGGACATCCGCAATTTCACGACTTTCTCGGAGAAACTCCCCCCCTACGACGTCATTCACCTGCTCAACCGCTACTTCCACCTGATGTTCGAGGCGATCCGGCGGCACCGCGGGCGGGTCGACAACATCATGGGAGACGGCATCCTGGCGCTGTTCGGCGTCGAGCAGTCCGAGGGGGCGGCGCTGGACGCGGTCCGCGCGGGGCTGGAGATGATCGAGCGGGTCCAGCAGCTGGAGCCCTACGTGAAGTCCACCTACGGGACGGAGTGTTTCACCACCGGGGTCGGCATCCACTACGGCGAGGCGGTGATGGGGACGGTGGGCAGCGGAGACACGAAGCGGACCACGGTGATCGGCGATTCGGTGAACTTCGCCAGCCGGATCGAGTCGGCTAACAAGCAGGCGCGCACGCGCATGTTGATCTCGCAGGACACCTTCGACCACGTCCGGGAACAGGTGCGTACGGGGCGGCGGCTGGAAATCGAACTCAAGGGGAAGAGCGGTCGCTACCAGCTGCTGGAGGTGGTGGGGTTGCACTCCCCGCGCTGAGGGTTGCGGGGAGGAAAACGGCCGCGAGGCGGCGCCAGCTGGGAGGGGGGGCGCCAACCCCGCGGCCCACTCGAGTTACCGGTTGGTGTCGCGCTCGGGGAGCGTGACGTAGACCTTCTCGACGCCGTCGACGGTCCGCGCGATCGCTACGGCGCGGTTCCACTTCTCGTGCTCGCCGCGGTCGAAGGTCAGGCGGATCACGCCGTCCCCTTCGGCCTTCACGTGGATGTCACTGGCGTTGATGCGGGGATGGGCCTCCAGACGCTCGCGCACGCGCGCCTCCAGGCGGCGCAGCTCGGGATCGTCCATTTCGTCCCAGTCGTCCTCGCCCTCGACCAGGTCGGTGGTCTCGTCGGCCACTTCCCTGGCGCCCTCGGCTACCGCTTCCGCCGTCTCTTCGGACGCTCTGGCGGTGGTCTTGGCGGCCACGGTGGCACCCTTGGCGGTGGCCTTGGCCGCCACGGTGGCGCCCTTGGCTACGCC
>JBFGHG010000543.1:0-3564 GCA_041578395.1 Acidobacteriota bacterium | reverse complement strand
GGTGGACCAGGGCGGCTGCTGCGAGACCACCCGCCCCACCACCCACAGCGAACCCGTCTACCAGGTCGACGGAGTCCAGCATTACTGCGTGACCAACATGCCGGGCGCCATGCCCCGTACCTCCACGCTGGGGCTGACCAACGTGACGCTCCCCTACCTGCGGGCCATCGCCGGGCGCGGGCTGGGGGGGGCCATCCAGGAGAATCCGCTGCTGGGGCAGGGCGTCAACACGTATCGGGGGAAGATCACCTGCGAGCCGGTTGCCCGGTCCCAGGGGCTGGAGTACGTGCCGCTCGAGCGGGAGCTGTCTTGAACGCACCCGGCGCCGACTGGAATCTGCTGATCGACCCGCCCCGCTCCGGGCAGGACAACATGGAGATCGACCACTCGCTGCTGCGCTGGGCGGAAGCCTCCACGCAGCCGGTGACGTGGGTCCGGTTCTACGGCTGGAAGAGCCCCACGGTCTCGCTGGGCAAGCATCAGAAGGCGGAGGCGGCCGTGGACCTGGAGTTCGCGCGCAGCCGGGGGATCGAGGTCGTCTTCCGGCCCACCGGGGGTCGTGCCGTCCTGCACGCGGCGGAGCTGACCTACGCGGTGGTCTCCAACGACAACCGGAGCTTCCCCGGCGGCAGCGTGGACGGGACCTACCGCGCCATCTCGCGCGCGTTGCAGCTGGGGCTGAGGCGGCTGGGACTGGAGGCGGCGCTGGCACCGGTGCCCAGACGCGGCACGGCGGCCGCCGGCCGTGGAGTCCCCTGTTTCGTCACCGCCTCCCGCCACGAGCTCCTGGTCGGGGCGCGCAAGCTGGTGGGCAGCGCCCAGCGGCGGCTGGCTCGCGCCTTTCTGCAGCACGGGTCCCTGCCCCTGGAGCCAGACTGGGCCTTGATGGGACGGTTGTTCCGCGTGGATCCGGAGGTGCTGGCCGGCAGCATGATCGGGCTGGGCGAGGCGGCGGGCCGCAGCGTACCCGTCGAGGAACTGGCCGCCGCGCTGTCGGGCGGGTTCGAAGAGGCGTTCGGGATCGGGTGGCGGACCCCCGTCCCCACGGCCGCAACCGGGTGAGAGAGATGCCGAATACCAGGAAAAAGAAGCAGGCGGCCGCCCCGGAGAAAGAGCTCGACGAGCGGGGCCGGGGCATTCTGCAGGCACTGATCCGTGAGTTCGTGCGGACCGGCAAGCCGGTGGGTTCCCGGCGCCTCTCCAAGCTGAGCCGCGAAGGGCTCAGTCCCGCCACGATCCGCAACACGGTGGCCGACCTGGAAGAGATGGGATACCTGGAGCAGCCGCACACCTCCGCCGGCCGGGTCCCCACCGCCAAGGGCTACCGGTTCTACGTCTCCGCGCTCTCGCCGGGGCGGCCCCTCTCGGACCGCGACGTGGACCGCATCCGCAAGGTGCTGATGCGCGAAGCCGATCCCGACGAGCTGATGAACAAGACCAGTCAGCTGCTCTCGTCGCTGTCGGACAACGTCGGGTTCGTGCTGCGGCCGCCCATTTCGATGGCGGTCATGAAGCACATCGAGTTCGTCAAGATCGCTCCCCGCCGCATCCTGGTCATCCTGGTCTCGCAGACCGGGTTGGTGCAGCACCGCCTGATTCGCGTCGAGGAGGAGTTCACCCAGACCGACCTGGACCAGGCCGGCTCCTACCTGGTGACGAACTTCGCGGGCCGGACGCTGGCGCAGGTGCGCGACGATCTGATCCGGCTGATGAGCGAAGAGAAGGCGCTCTACGACCGGCTCCTCAAGAAGGTTCTGGTGCTGGGGACGGCCAGCCTGATGCCCGGGGAGCAGGACCCGGCCGAAGAGTCGGAGGTTTATCTGGGGGGAGCCGCCCGGATGGTGGAGAAGTCGGAGGTGGCCGACGTCAAGCGGATGGTCGCGCTGTTTCGCACCTTCGAGCGCAAGAGCCAGCTGGTGAAGATCCTGTCGGAATGCGTCCGCCACGAGCAGGCCGGTCCGACGGTGACGATCGGCCTCGAGGACCACATCCCGGGAATGGGCGACCTCTCGCTGATCTCCTCCCCGTACGCGTCGGAGCACGGCGAGGGGACGCTCGGCATCCTGGGTCCCAGCCGCATGGAGTATCAACGGGTCATCAGTCTGGTAGACTACGTGGCGAAGCTGTTCGGGGAGCTGCTGGCGCGCAACGATCTACGTTCTCGAGGGGAGTAATGAGCGAGCGGGACAAGGGGCCGGCGCACGATGCGCCGCCCGAGGAAGAAATCACCTTCGACGCCGCCGGCGACGCGCAGCCGGAGCCGGAGCTGGAATTCTACGTCACCACCATCGAAGAACTCCGCAAGGAGCGGGACGAGTACTACGGCCTGCTGCAGCGCAAGCAGGCGGAGTTCGAAAACTTCCGCAAGCGCGTCAACCGTGAGAAGGCGGAGCTTCGCCCGCAAGCCCGCGGCGAGGTGCTGCGGGAATTGCTGCCGGTGCTCGATTCGGCCGAAAAGGGCCTGCAGTCGTTGCTCGAGCGCAAGGACGGCGTGGACGCGGAAGCGTTCCTCGAGGGGTTCGAATTGCTCGTCAAGGGGCTGCGGCAGGTGTTGGAGCGGTTCGAAGTCAGCGAGGTCCCCGGGGTCGGGTCGGCCTTCGACCCCACCCTGCACGAGGCCGTGCTGCGGGAAGTGGACGACGGGCTCGAGGACGGGGAGATCCTCGAGGAATACCGCAAGGGCTACCAGATGAACGGGCGCCTGCTGCGCCCTTCGCAGGTCAAGGTGGCGGTGCACCCCACCGAGGCGTCCTCCTCTCCGGAAAACTGAGCTTTTTTTCCGCTTGGCCTTGTCACTGCTGCGTCTCGATCTTATAGCACCCAGGACGACACGTCTGGCCCGCGCAACTTTGGGAGGAAACACGGCTTGTCCAAACGGGATTACTACGAGGTCCTGGGGGTCGCCCGCGAGGCGACCACCGAGGAGATCAAGAAGGCGTACCGGCGGATGGCGATCCAGCACCATCCGGACCGCAATCCCGGGGACAAGCAGGCCGAGGAGACCTTCAAGGAAGCCGCCGAAGCCTACAGCGTCCTGAGCGACTCCGAGAAGCGCGCCCGCTACGACCGCTTCGGCCATGCGGGCGTCGGCTCGCCCGGCGCGGGGGGCTTCAATCCCGCGGATTTCTCCGATTTTGCCGACATCCTGGGGGACTTCTTCGGTTTCGGCGACTTCTTCGGCGGCGGCCGCGGGCGTCAGAACCGCATGCGGCGCGGGGCCGACCTGCGCTACAACCTGACGATTTCGTTCGAGGAGGCCGTCCGGGGCATCGCCACCAAGATCAAGATCCCCAAGCTCGAGACCTGCCTGACCTGCGAGGGGACGGGAGCCAATCCCGCCACCGGTGCGGTGACCTGCAACTCCTGCAGTGGTCAGGGGCAGGTGCGTTTCCAGCAGGGTTTCTTCACCATCAGCAAGACCTGCCCCCAATGCGGGGGCCGCGGGCAGATCATCCGGGACCCCTGTACCGCCTGCCGGGGCAACGGCCAGCTGCAGAAGGAGAAGACCCTCGAACTGCGCATCCCGGGTGGCGTGGACAACGGGTCGCGCCTGCGGGTCGCCGG
>JBFGHG010000542.1:0-3567 GCA_041578395.1 Acidobacteriota bacterium | reverse complement strand
GGAAACGGAGGATGGGGGTCCATGGAGTGGACGAACAGGAAGAAGCGTTGGTCCCGGTGCTGCTCGAGCCAGGGGAGGAGGTAGCGATTGAGGCGGTCGGACCGGATCTTGCCCTCGTCCGGCCCCTCGTGAAAGGCGTTGGGAGTGTACGCGGTGTCGAACCCCTGGTCCAGGTTGGAGAGGGTGCTGCTGAAAGGGTTGGCCGAAAAGCTCGCCGTCACGTAGCCGCCGGCGCGAAAGGCGTCCTGCAGGGTGGGGACCGACTCGGGGAGGGCGTCCCCGTAGGTCCGGCCGCCGATGCCGTGGGCGGCCGGATAGAGCGAGGTCAGCATCGAGGTCACGGAGGGCTTCGTCCAGGAGGCCGCCGCGTAGGCATTCTCGAAGTGCACCCCCCGGGCGAAGAGCCGTTCCAGGAAGGGCGCGGCGGCTTGCGCCCGCGGACGGGCGCCGATCTGATCGGCCCGCAGGCCGTCGATGACGTACAGGATTACGTTGGGGGGATCGTCCGGTCGGGGCGGGGGGACGATCATCGGGTTGGACCAGAGCACGACGTCGGCATCAGCGCTGCTGAACGCCTCGAGCCATACCCGGGTCACGGGCCGCTCGAGGCGGATCCGGAAGTCGGCCCATCCCGGCTGAAACGGCAGCGTCTCTTCCAGCAGGAGCCGCTCCCCTCCCTCCGGTGTTCGGGCCCGGACCCGCAGGGTCAGCACGCCCTCCCGGAGCAGGCCCTTGACGCCCAGCGAGAGCGCCTCTCCGCCGGCGATCGGGAGCGGGGAGAGCAGCGAGGCGGGAGTGTGCGCGAAGGCGGCGTCGCGCACCTCGCCCCGGAAACTCCACCGGCCGCGGCCCCAGCTGGAGGAGTGCAGGTCCGCCCCGGCCTCCTCGATCCGGATCGACTCGACGCGCAGGCGGCTCCGGGCGGGATAGCGCAGGAAGAAGTGGCGCGGCCGCGCCTCGCGCTGCGCCGGGAGGAAGGCGTTCAGGTCCTGGAGGCTCTCCCCCGAGACGAGCAGGCGGTACCCGCCGCCGGCCAGGGGATGCGCGGCCGGTTCCAGCTTGTTCCGCAGGAGGTCCGACTCCGACAGCGAAGGGTTGTCGCTCCACAGAAACAGAAGGGTGGAGGGGACCCCCTGCGGGCCGGACACCCGGATCTCGACCCGGGCCAGCTGGCCGAAGCCGGCCAGCCCGAGACGAGGACTGCGCCGCGTCACCCACTGGCCGTCGTTCTCCTCCGTCCACTCCCTCTCCAGCGCCTCCCCTTCCCAGCGGTTCACCAGGCCGGCCCCCTGGGACGGCTCCGCCGCGGACTGCAACTGAAGCCCGGGCGGGTGCTCGAGCAGGCGCACGAGGGCGTCCCGACCGGCCGGCTCGGGAGTTCGGCAGGCCCAGGCACCGGCGGCCGCCACCGCGGCGGCAACCCACAGGGGCAGGCGTCTGCCGGGCGGCTCAACGGTCCACATCGGGGTCGGAACCCTTCGACAACGAATCCAGCTCGCCCGGGGAGGTGACGAGCATGTCTCCGTGCTGGGCCAGGGCCAGCGCCGCCAGAGTGACGCCGTAGCGCAGGCCCCGCGCCAGGTCGTTCTCGAGCCAGCCGTGAATCACTCCGGCCGCCAGGGCGTCTCCGGCGCCGATGCGGTCGACGATCCGGACCGGGCGCGCCTCCTCCCGCCGGGGTCCCTCCCCGTCCAGCGCGAGGGCTCCGGCTTCGCCCAGCGTCAGCACCACCGTGTCGGCCTGCGTCCGGGCTCTCAACTCGTCCGCCATCTGTTCGGGGCGGCCCTGGAGGCCGAAGACGCGACCGGCGTCAGGGCGGGAGCAGAAGAGCAGATCCGCCTCGCGGACCAGCGGCTCCAGAGTGGCGCGCGCTTCCCCGGCCGCCCACAGCTTCTCGCGGTAGTTGACGTCGAAGCTGACCGCCACCCCCGCGGCGCGGGCCCGCCGCACCGCCTCGGCGGCCAGCTCGCGGCAGGCGGCGGACAGGGCCGGAGTGATGCCGGTCAGGTGCAGCAGCCGGCTGTCCAGCAGAAAGTCCCAGTCGACCTCGCGGGGACCCAGGCCGGCCGCGCTCGACCCGGTGCGGTCGTACAGCACCTGGGCGGGGCGCGGCGGTCCCGACAGCTCGACGAAGAACAGGCCCATCCGCCCCTCCGTCCAGACGACGCGGCCGAGGTCGACTCCGGCCATGCGCAGGTGGTTGGCGGCGAAGCGTCCCAGCGGATTGCGGGGCAGGCCTCCCACCCAGGCGCAGCGCCGCCGGAGGCGGGCCAGGGCGGCGACCACGTTGGCCTCGGCCCCGGCCGGAGCCAGGTCCAGCCGCCGGGCGGTCTCCAGCCGGACCCCGGCGGGAACGCTGAGCCGCAGCAGGGTCTCCCCCAGGGTGGTGACGTCGAACCGCTGCTCACTCCCCATGGGCCTGCCTCCAGGACCGGAGAAACGCCGCGGCTCGGCGGGCCGTCTCGCCGTCGGGCTGATCGGGGCCGGCCACCAGCGCGCCGCCCACCGCCGCCGCCACCGCGCCCGCCCGCCGGAAGCTCCCCAGGTTGGCCGGCGTGATCCCGCCGCTGGGCACCGGTTCCAGGTCGTCCAGGGGCGCCAGCAGGGCCCTGAGGTAGGCCGGGCCGAAGACGTCCGCCGGGAAGAGCTTGACCATCCGGCAGCCGGCGGCCGCCGCCTGATGGGCCTCGCTGGGCGTCAGGACCCCCGGCAGGTGCAGGACGTCCCGCTCCCGGCAGACGCGGATGGCGTCCAGTTCGAGGTTGGGGGAGACGATCAGCCGGGCGCCCGCGCGAAAGGCCTGCTCCGCCTGCTGCGGCGTACGCACCGTCCCGGCCCCTACCAGCAGTTCGTCCGCCGCGAACTCGCGCGACAGGGCCTCGATCGAGGCCAGCGCCCCGGGGCTGTTGAGGGTGACTTCCAGGATGGGGATGCCCGATTCGATCAGGACGCGGGCGACGCGAATCACGCCGCCCTGCGGGAAGTCTCCCCGCAGGACGGGAATGATTCCGATCTCCCGGACGCGCCGGCGAGCTTCCGATCGGCTTCCTCCCTGGTGGCTCATGGCGGCAACTCGGCAGGAGCAGCCTACTGATTCGATGGCCCTGCCGCAACCAGAGCCGGATTCCCGGCTCTCAAGGGGGCCGTGGCCACGAGGCTTTGCCGGACGATGGCGGCTGGCGTCTGCGCCTTGGCCTGCCTGGCCGGTACTGGAGCCGGCACTGCCAGGCTGGGGCACGTGGTTCTCGTCTCGATCGGCGGCCTGGCCGCCTTCCACCTCGAAGCTTCGACTTTCCGGGCTACACCCGGGGCCTCTGCTATTGTCCGAAGACCTGGAGAGCCTCTCTGGCAACCCGGCCTTCGCCGTCTCAACCGCAGGTTGGTGGGATGGGCCAACTACGTGGGACCGGTCAGCCGAGCCGACCGGGCCTTGGACGCCGAGAACCCGCGCACGGCGGGGCGTGTGCTGCCGGCGCGTCGGCTTTCCGTCGGCTTCGCGGCGGGGTTCGCGGCGGCGTCGGTGGCGCTGTTTGTGGCCGCGGCGGCGATGCTCAACCCGCTGTGCCT
>JBFGHG010000541.1:0-3582 GCA_041578395.1 Acidobacteriota bacterium | reverse complement strand
TGAAGACCAGCTCGAGGAACTGGAGAGCATCCTGATCGGCGCCGATATCGGCGTCGAGACGACCCTCGAGATCGTGGACCAGATCCGCAAGGCGTCGGCCCGGCAGAAGGCGATGACTTCCTTCGAAGTGCGCCGCATCCTGCGCCGCGAGTTGCTCGAAATCCTGCAGTCGTCCTCCTCGGAGCCGGCCGAGCCGGCAGCGGGCCAGCCCTGGGTGGTCCTGGTCGTGGGGGTCAACGGAGTCGGCAAAACCACGACCATCGGCAAGCTGGCCAGCTTGTATTCGAAAGAGAAGCGTCAGGTCCTGATCTGCGCCTCGGACACCTTTCGCGCCGCCGCCGTGGAGCAGCTCGAGATCTGGGCCCGGCGCACCGGCACCGAGATCGTCAAACAGTCCAGCGGCGCCGACCCGGCCGCCGTCCTGTTCGACGCTTTGGCCTCCGCCCGCGCCCGCGGCAAGGAGATCGTGATCGTGGACACGGCGGGGCGTCTGCACACCAAGAGCAACCTGATGCAGGAGCTCGAGAAGATGAAGCGCGTGGCCGCCCGCGAAGTGCCCGGCGCCCCGCACGAGGTCTACCTGATCCTGGACGCCACCACCGGCCAGAACGGGCTGGTGCAGGCCCGCGAGTTCCTGCAAGCCTCGGGCGTGACCGGCATCGTGGTGACCAAGCTGGACGGGACGGCCAAGGGCGGGATCGTGGTGGCCATCACCCGTGAACTGGGGATTCCCATCCGTTTCATCGGCACCGGTGAGAAGCAGGACGACCTGATTCCGTTCGACGCCGAGACCTTCGTCGACTCGCTGCTGCGGGAGGAATGACCCCGGGAAGGGTCTGCTATACTCGGGGCGCTTTCCGAAGCGGCGGCGTTTGTTCGGATTCGGGCGGAACTGGTTGACGTGAGGCGAGTTGGATCGGGCTGAGGAAGCGGAAGGAACCATGCAACGGACTCCAGAGATCCATCCGGCCATCGCGGGCTGCCTGGACGCCGGGGAGCGCTGCCTGCGGCTGGCCCAGGTGTTGACCCCCGAACAGTTCGCACGGCGGCTGCCGAATCACGACGCCATCGGCAGCCACATGCGGCATTGTCTGGATTATTTCGTCTGCCTGCTGCGGGGACTCGAGGGGGGGCTGGTCGACTACGACGCCCGCGACCGCGATTCCCGGGTGGCGTCGGACCCCGTCCACTTCAGCAATTGCCTGCAAGAAGCACTCGACCACCTGCTGGAGGCGTGCAGCGGAGGGCTGGACCGTCCGCTGCGGTTGCGGCAGACCGTCGCCGCGGACGGCCGCAGCTGGACCGTCGCCACCACGCTGGAGCGGGAACTCACCTTCCTGTCCGGGCACTGTGTCCATCATCTGGCCATCACTTCTCTGCTGGCCCAGTTGATGGGGGTGACCGTCTCGCCGGAGCTGGGGAAGGCGTACTCCACTTCGACGCACGAGAAGACTTCGCCCGGGAGCTGACGGCTCCGTTTCCATGTGTACCATCAGCTGGTTGCACAGTCCGGGACGCCTGCTGCTGACCATGAACCGGGACGAGCGGCGCCTCCGGGCCGCCGAGTCCCCGCCCCGGATGACCCGTCTGTCCAGCGGTTCGAGCTGGCTGGGGCCGGCCGACGGGGAAAAAGGAGGAACCTGGATCGGACTGCACGAGGCCGGCTGGGTCGCCTGCCTGACCAACCGCTATCCGGACCGGGACGCCGCTCCCTCGGAGGGTTCCTGGCCCAGCCGTGGAGAGGTCGTGCCGCGCGTCATGCAGTTCCCTGATCCCGAGGCGGCCCAGCGAGGACTGGGGTCGTTTCCTTTCCGTGACTACCGGCCCTTCACGCTGCTGCTGGCGTCGGCGGGCTCGGCCCGGCAATGGTCCTGGAACGGTGACCGCCTCTGGCGGCGGCGGCTGCCCGGCCCGGGCTGGCGGATGCTCACCTCGTCGTCGTGGCGGCCGCTGCAAGTAGCACGCTGGAGGCGCCGGCGGTTCCAGCGCTGGGTCGCGCAGGGGTCGCCCCGTGAGGGCGGGCTGCCGGGCTTTCACAGCAGCCAGCCCGAAGGACGGCAGGCCTGGGCCGTGCTGATGGACCGTCCCGACACGCACACGCGCAGCATCACGCAGGTGCGGATCGAGCGGGGCCGGGGCGAGATGTTCTACTGGTTCCGGCCGGCCGGCCCCGCGGGGGAAGAGCCGCGGCGGCTCGAGGGACCCGTTCAGGCCGGCTGGCGCCGACAGTGTCATGGCTGACTGGTTCGGGGAGGCGATCGAACGGGTGGGCGACCATCCCTGGCTGCAGGGGGTGCTGGCCGCCCTGAGCACGTTCGTGCTGGAAGACCCCACCACCATCGGCTGCGGCTTGCTGGTGGCCGACGGCAAGATGGCCTTCGCCACCGCCTTTTTGGGGGTCAGCATCGGGATCGCCTTGGGCGACTTCGGCCTCTACTGGGCCGGCCGCTGGCTGGGCCCCCGGGTGCTGGCGCGCGGCTGGGTGTCGGAGCCGCGGCTGCAGCAGGCCCGCCTCTGGTTCGGCCGCAACCTGGTCACGGCCATCCTGCTGTCGCGCTTCTTGCCCGGCATGCGGCTGCCCACCTACCTGGGCGCCGGGGTCTTCCGGGTCTCGGCCCTCCGTTTCCTGGGCCTGGCCGTCTCGGCGTCGGTCGTCTGGACCCTGCTGCTGCTGCTGCTGACCGTTCACCTGGGGGAAGCCGTCTTCCCCCTGCTGGGGCGCTGGCGCTGGCCGGCCGCGGCGCTGCTGGTGGTGAGCGTGGTCCTGCTGCAGTGGGTGCTGGCGCGCCGGCGCGAGCCGACGCTGGCCCAGCCGCCGGCCCCGCGGGTCGCCTCCCGCTTCGAGTTCTGGCCCCCCTGGCTCTTCTACCTCCCGGTGGCGGTCTACTACCTGTGGCTGAGCATCCGGTTCCGGGGGGCGACGCTGCCCACGGCCGCCAATCCCGGTATCTACGCGGGAGGCTTCATCGGCGAGTCGAAGTCGGAGATCCTGAAGCTGGCGCCCCCCGAGCTGAGGCCGTGGATGGCGGCCTGGGCCAGTCTCGAGGTGGAGCGGGGAAGCAGTGGCGAAGCGCTGCTCGAGCGCGCCCGGGCCCGCCTCTCGGAGGCGCGAATCTCCCTGCCGGTCGTGGCCAAGCCCGACCTGGGCCAGCGCGGCGACGGCGTGCAGCCGGTGCGCAGCTGGGAGCAGCTCGGGCGCTACCTCGGGAGCTTTCCGGAGGGCCAGCGGGTGATCCTCCAGGAGCTGGCCGCGGAGCCTGGCGAGGCGGGGATCTTCTACTTCCGGCGGCCCTCCAGGCCCCGCGGAACGATCTTCTCGATCACGCTCAAATCGTTGCCGAGCCTGACCGGAGACGGCCGCCGCTCCATCCGGGAGCTGATCCTGGCCGATCCACGCGCCGCCCGCATTGCCCCGGTCTACCTGGAGCGGCACCGGGAGCAGCTGGAGAGGGTGCCGGCAGCGGGCGAGGCCTTTCCACTGGTGTTCGCTGCAAACCACTGCCAGGGCGCGATCTTCAGGGATGGCCGGCAGGCGGTCACACGCGAGCTCAGGCGCCGCTTCGACTGGATCGCGAGTTTGCT